>JAGPES010000122.1 GCA_018057015.1 Pseudomonadales bacterium
CTGGAACCTCTACGTGATCATGCGCGACACCAATCGCGACGCGGGCTACCGCGAGCTGGTCGGGAACCTGCGCGTGCTGTCGCAGCAGATCGAGGCCAATGCACGCGAGGCCGTGGACGGGGACGCTGCCGCGTTCACCAACCTGGAGCGCGCGCGCGCCGAGTTCGACCGCACCCTCGGGGACCTCGCCAACGGCACGGATGCCCTGCCCTCGCCGCGCGAGCTGCTGGCGAACGAACTGGCGCTGATCGGCGAGACCTGGTCCGCGGTCGATCCCGCCGCGGCGACCATCGTCGCCCGCAAGGACAGCATCGAGTTCCTCAGCGAAACCTCGGCGACCCTCGCGGGTTCCATCGAGGACGTGCAGAAGCGCACGGCCCGCATCGCCGAGGTCCTGGCCGGCAGCGGCGCCACGGTGCGCCAGGTGGCGCTCGCCGAGCGCCAGTCGTGGCTGGCCGAGCGCATCTCGCGCAACCTCGACCGCATGCTCGATGGCGGCAGTGGCGCCACCGAGGCCGCCGAACAGTTCAACGGCGACACCGAGCGCTTCGCCGACGTGCTCGACGGCATGCTCGAGGGCAGCGTCGCCATGGGCATCCCGGCGCTTGCCAACACCGGGGCGTTGGCCGATGCGCGCGAGGTGGAGGAACTGTTCCGCGTCATCGGTGGCGGCAAGCAGCGCGTCCTCGATTCCGCGCCCGATCTGAAGCAGGCACGCCAGGCCGCCGAGGCGATCGTGCAGAGCGCGCCGAAGCTGCTGAACGCCACCAGCGTGACCTCCGACCGCATCAACGACCTCGAGGGCGAGCGCAAGCTCAACATGGGCAGCGCGCTGGCCTTCGGCGTGCTGATCGTGCTGGCGCTGGTGATGATAGGCATCCAGTGGACGCTGGACACGCGCCGGCGCCTGGCGCAGACGGCCGCGACCAACGAGCGCAACCAGCAGGCCATCCTGCGCCTGCTCGACGAACTCGCGGGGCTCGCCGATGGCGACCTCACGACCAGCGCCACGGTCACCGAGGATTTCACCGGCGCGATCGCCGACGCCATCAACTACACCATCGACCAGCTGCGCGTGCTGGTGTCCTCGATCAACCAGACGTCGCGCAACGTCTCACAGGCCGCGGAAGACACCCAGGCCACGGCGCTGCACCTCGCGGAGGCCGCCGAGCACCAGGCCCAGGAGATCGCCGGCGCCTCCTCGGCGATCACCGAGATGGCGATGACCATCGACCAGGTGTCCTCCAATGCCGCCGAATCGGCCGGTGTGGCCGACCGCTCGGTGGCGCTCGCCAACACCGGTTCGCGCGTGGTGCAGAACACCATCGGCGGCATGGACATGATCCGCGAGCAGATCCAGGAGACCTCCAAGCGCATCAAGCGCCTCGGCGAGAGCTCGCAGGAGATCGGCGACATCGTGTCGCTGATCAACGACATCGCGGACCAGACCAACATCCTCGCGCTGAACGCGGCGATCCAGGCCTCGATGGCCGGGGAGGCGGGGCGCGGCTTCGCGGTGGTTGCCGACGAGGTGCAGCGGCTCGCAGAACGCTCCGGTGGCGCGACCAAGCAGATCGAGGCGCTGGTGAAGACCATCCAGTCCGACACCCACGAAGCGGTTACCTCGATGGAGCAGACCACCGCGGAAGTGGTGCGCGGCGCACGCCTGGCGGAAGACGCGGGTGTCGCGCTCGAGGAGATCGAATCGGTATCGAAAAACCTGGCGGCGCTGATCCAGAACATTTCCAACGCCGCGCGCCAGCAGGCGTCCTCCGCCGGCCACATCTCGAACACCATGAACATCATCCAGGAGATCACCTCGCAGACCTCTGCCGGCACCACCGCGACGGCGCAGTCGATCGGCAAGCTGGCCGCCATCACCAACGAACTGCGCAATTCCGTGGCCGGTTTCAAATTGCCGGATGACGGGCGCGGCGCCCGCAGCCGCTGAACCGGGGCGCCAGCGCGATGCAACAGGATTTCGTGGCCCTGCAGTGGGTTGGCGGCGAGATCGAACAGATCGCCGGGCACTTCGGCAAGGCCCTGCTCGGCTTCGCCGACAACGTGTCCGACCAGACCCGCCTGCGCCTGGGCCTGACCCAGGCGCACCAGTTGCACGCCACGCTGCGCCTGCTCGGCGTGCCGAGCGCCGAGCAGCTCGCGCACGAGATCGAGGACACCGTGCAGGCCATGCTGCACGGCCGCATCGAGCCCTCCGAGACCAACCTGCAGCTGCTGCTGGCCGCCAGCATGCAGTTGCCAGCCTACCTGCACCGCGTCGCCGCCGAGCGGCGCGAATCACCGCTCGACGTGCTCGGCCTGGTCAACGAGCTGCGCGGCGTGCGCGCCGAGGCGCCACTGGCGCCGCCCCCCGTGGCCGACACGATCGACACCGCGGAGCTCGCGCCCGGGACCGGCGCCGCGACGGCGGACGCCGGGGACGAGGACATGCAGCTGCTGCGGCTCGCGCGACAGCGATTCCAGGCGGAGTTGCTGGGCCTGCTGCGTCACGAGACAACGGGCGAGCGGCTGCGCAACCTGGCCAAGCTGTTCACGCTGCTGGCGCAGCGCCTGCGTCCCGGCGGACACCGCCTGTTCTGGGAGGCGGGTGCGGGACTGGCCGAGGCGCTCGACCAGGGCGGAGTCGCGCTGGACGAGACGGCCATTGCGCTGCTGCGCGAGCTGGACGGCGAATTGCGCGCCGGCATCGCGCTCGAGCGCGGGCTGTACCGCGCGAGTCCCGATCCCGCGCTCTACCGGCGGCTGCTGGAGCTGATCGCTCGAAGCCGGCCGGTCTCCGCGCTGCTGGCCGCGATCCAGCAGCGTCACCGTCTCACTCCCGAGGGAGCCGCGGCGGCCCGGCCCGCCACGCTCGACGATCTCGGCGCCACCGGGGCGGCGGTCGCGGCGCTGGCGGCAGAGCTGAGCGGCGTGCTCGCGCGGCTCGAGGCGGCCGAGGGTGACGCTTTCAGCATCTCGCGCGTGCTGCGCGAGGTGGAGCCCGACCTGCGCCGGATCGGCCAGTTGCTGGCGGGACTCGGCTACCGCGAGGAACACGAGATCCTGCAGCCGCAGCTCGAGCGCATCCAGTCCGGACTGGTCGGCGGCGCCGATCTCGACGACCGGCTCACCGAGATTTCCGCCGCCCTGCTCGACGTCGACCAGCGGCTGGCCTCGCGCGCCGTGCAGGCGCGCGGCGAGCCGGACGAACTGGCCGAATCGCGGCGCCACCCGCTGCAGCGGGCGCTGGCCGCGGTCTACCGCGAGGTCCAGGCCGGCCTCGAACAGGTCAAGCGCGCGGTCGGCGATTACGTCAGCTCGGCCGCCGACGCCCCGCTGCTGGCCGGCGCCCCGGACCGCCTGCACGCGCTTGCGGGTGCGCTGCGCGTGGCGGGCCTGGACGGGGCCGCGCAGGTGCTCGACGAATGCCGCGACTACCTCGCCGCGGTGCTCGCCGGTGCCCGACCGGCGCCCGACAGCCAGGCAGTCGAGGTCCTCGCCGACGCGCTCGGCAGCGTCGAGTACTTCCTGGAACGGCTCGCGATCGACCAGGCGCCGGCGGAACTGCTGCTGGCAGGCGCGCGTGAATCGCTCGCGCGCCTCGCGGCGCACCCGCCAGCCGCCGCACCCGAGCCGGTTGTCGCCCCGGAGCGTGCCGCCGCAGTGGCGGATCCCGAGATCGTGGAGATCTTCACCGAGGAAGCCGCGGAGGTGCTGGAGACCATCGCCGCGCAGCTGCCGCTGTGGCGCGCGGCACCGGCCAGCGGCGCGCCGCTCGCGGAGTTGCGCCGCGCCTTCCACACGTTGAAGGGCAGCGGGCGGATGGTCGGTGCCGGGCTCATCGGCGATCTGTCGTGGTCGGCGGAGCACCTGCTCAACCGCGTGATCGATGGCGGGCTGGAAGCCTCGCCCGCGGTGGTCGAGGCGGTGGAGCGGGCGCAACAGCAGCTGCCGGCGCTGGTGCAGGCCTTCGCCCGCGGGACGGCGGTGGACGAAGCCGCGGTGCGCACCCTGCAGTCGGCGGTCGATGCGGTGACGCGGGGCGAAGCGCCGCAGTGGGCACCCACTGTCGTCGAGACGCCCGAAGAGCTGCTGCCCGCCGCGCAAGCGCAGGAGCCGGTGGCCGAAGAGGTGCTGCCCGGGGTGGCGGCGCCGGAAGAATGGCTACCGGAAGCCGAGGCCTTGCCGGAGCTGGTCGAGGAGCTGGTACCCGCGGCCGAGCCGGCACTCGGGACGCTCGCGGCGCAGCCGCCGGCCGGACCCGGCCCCGAGGGGCCGTTGTCGGAACCGGCCGCGCAGGCGCCCGATGCCGAAATCGTGGAGATCTTCACCGAGGAAGCGGCGCAAGTACTGGAGACCATCGCGGCGCAGCTGCCGTTGTGGCGCGCCGCGCCGGTTGTCGGGGCACCGCTAGAGGAGTTGCGCCGGGCCTTCCACACGCTGAAAGGCAGCGGGCGGATGGTGGGGGCGACGCTGGTCGGCGATCTGTCGTGGTCGGTCGAGCACCTGCTCAACCGCGTGACGGAACGCGTGCTCGGGCCCTCGCCCGAGGTGATCGAAGCAGTGGAGCGCGTGCAGCAGCAGTTGCCCGCGCTGGTACAGGCTTTCGCCGGCGGGGCGGCGGTGGACGAAGCCGCGGTGCGGGCGCTGCAGGCGGCGGTGGAGTCGCTGACGCAGGGCCAAGCGCCACAGCAGGCGCTCACACCGGTCGAGACGCCGCAGGAGCCGGTGGCCGAGCTCGTCGGGGAGACGTCGTCCGGAGCCGTTGCCGGACCGCCCGAGGACGAGGAGGCCGGGCGCCTGCGTGCGATCTTCGCCGAGGAGCTCGCGGAGCATCTGCGCGCGCTGCGCGACTACCTGGCTGGCGCGGAGCGCGCCACGGTCACGCCATTGCTGTTGCGGACCCTGCACACGCTGCGCGGCAGCTCCCTTGCCGCCGGCAACGAGGCGCTCGGACTGCTGCTCGATTCGCTGGACGAGCTGGTGCGTGCCGCGCTGGAGGCCGGCCGTGCCCTGCGCGCGCCGGAGCTCGGTCAGCTGCAGAGCCTGTGCGCGCTGCTCGACGCGGTGCTGGCCGCTGGCGTGCGCGACAACGCGCAATTGTCGGCCGACGCCGCGGCACTGCGCGAGCAGGTGCTCGCGCGCGTGCGCGCCGAACCGGCCCGGGCGCCGGCCGGCGTGCTCGACGCGCGGCTGGCGCGATTCCTGGAGGAGGCGCTGGAAAAACTGTTCCACGCCACCACGCTGCTGGAGGCGTGGCGCGCCGACCGCGACGCCGAGGCGTCCCGCAGCACCCTTCTCGGGGAGTTGCAGGCCATAGAGCAGCGCGCGGAGCAGCTGAACATTGCCGGAGTGCTCCAGTTGTCGCGACCGCTGCTCGCCGCGCTGCATCCTGCCGCGCGCGCCGCGGGACGCCCCCCGGACGAGTTCTTCGAGCTGGCCAGGCACGGGCTCGATGCCTTCCTCGACGTCATGGACCACCTCGCCGCCGGACAGCTGCCGGAGACGCCGCAAGCGATCATCGCGCAACTGCACGAAGCCGCCGCGGCGCACGCGGCGCCGGAACCCGGGGTCGTGCTCGTGCCCATGCCCCCGCGCGGGGGCGACGAGGCCGAAGAGGAGCTGCTGCGTGCGCGCGTCGGCCGCGACGTGCAGCAGGCCGAGCACGAATTGCTCGGCGTCTTCCTGGAGGAGGCAGAGGAGCTCGTGGCCGCGATCGACGAGTCGATCGAGGCCTGGCGCCACGACCGCGGCAGTCGCGCGCCCTTCGATGACCTGCAGCGGCACCTGCACACGCTCAAGGGCGGCGCACGCATGGCGGGGCTGCGGTATCTCGGCGAGCTCAGCCACAATTTCGAGACCTTCCTGATCAACCAGGCGGTGCGTTTCGGCGCCTTCGACGACGCTTTCTTCGCGCGCGTCGCGGATTATCACGAGCAGCTGCTGCGCACCATGGACGTGGTCAAGGAGCGCCCGGTGGCGGCGCCTGCGGCTCCCGTTGCCGAGGCCGAAGCGGCGCCGGCAGCGCCGGTGCCGGCCGAGCCGGCCGTCGCTCCCGTCATCGAGGCTGCAACAGCCGCGCCGTTCACCGCGGTACCCCCCGGCGCTGCGCCGCGGCGACCGGCCCCCGCCGCGGCGGCGCAGGCTCCCGTGCCCAGGCCGCGCGACGAAGTGGTGCGCGTATCGGCGCAGCTGCTCGAGGACCTGGTCAACCTCGCCGCCGAGACCAGCATTTCGCGCGGTCGCGTCGAGGAACAGGTCAGCGAGCTCGGACAGCTGTTCGAGGACATGCAGGGCGCGATCGAACGGCTGCAGAGCCAGGTCCGGCGCCTGGACATCGCGACCGAGGCACAGGTGCTGTTTCGCCGTGAACGGGCGGAAGGCACGGCCGTCGAAGGGTTCGACCCGCTGGAGATGGACCGCTACTCGCAGCTGCAGCAGTTGTCGCGCTCGCTGGTCGAGAGTGCCTCGGACCTGCTGGACATCAAGCGCACGCTGGCCGAGAAGACGCGCGACCTCGAGACCGTGCTGATCCAGCAGTCGCGCATCAACAGCCAGCTGCAGGAAGGGCTGATGAGCTCGCGCATGGTGCCGTTCTCGAGCATCCTGCCGCGGCTCAAGCGCGTGGTGCGCCAGGTGTCGGGCGAGCTGCACAAGCAGGTCGAGCTGGAGCTGGGCAACATCGCCGGCGAGCTCGATCGCGGCATCCTCGAGCGCGTGGTCGCGCCGCTGGAGCACATGCTGCGCAACGCGGTGGACCACGGCATCGAACCGGCCGAGCGGCGACGCGAGCGCGGCAAGCCCGCGACCGGGCACATCCGCATCGAGGTCGCACGCGAAGGCGGCGACGTGCTGATCGTGGTGGCCGACGACGGCGGCGGCGTCGATCTCGCGGCCGTGCGCGCCAAGGCCGTCGAGCGCGGACTGATGGAGCCGGATGCCGGGCTCGGCGACCACGAGATCATGCAGTTCATCCTGGCGAGCGGCTTCAGCACCGCCGCCGCGGTCACGCAGATCTCGGGCCGTGGCGTCGGCATGGACGTGGTCAGCAGCGAGATCCGCCAGATGGGCGGCTCGCTCGACATTCACAGCGAACCGGGCCAGGGCACGCGCTTCGTGGTGCGGCTGCCGTTCACGGTGTCGGTGAGCCGGGCGCTGCTGGTCACCGTGGGCCCGGAAATCCACGCCCTGCCGCTGAACTCCGTGGAAGGCGTGGTGCGCATGCGCGCCGACGAGCTCCGGCGCCATTGCGGCCCCGATGCCGCTCCCTTCGAGTACGCCGGCCAGAGCTACCACGTGCGCCACCTCGGTGCCCTGCTCTACCCCGAGGAGCCGCCCGACACGGGCAGCCTTGCCGACACGGTGCCCGTGGTGCTGGTGCGCGGCGGCGGACAGGCGCTCGCGGTGCAGGTCGACCGCCTGGTCGGCGCGCGCGAGATCGCCGTCAAGAGCCTGGGCCCGCAGTTCGGCGCGGTGCCGGGCCTGAGCGGAGCGACGGTGCTCGGCGACGGCTCCGTGGTCGTGATCCTCGACATTCCCGCGATGCTGCGCGCCGATGCGGCCCACGGTGCCACCGGCTACGAGCACGCGCCGCGCGGCGCGCAGGAGCAGAAGGCCGAGCGGCCGCCGCTGGTCATGGTGGTGGACGATTCGGTGACCGTGCGCAAGGTCACCACGCGCTTCCTCGAGCGCGAGGGCATGCAGGTGATCACGGCCAAGGACGGCGCCGACGCGATGGCGAAGCTGCAGGAGCAGGTGCCCGACGTGATGCTGCTCGACATCGAGATGCCGCACATGGACGGCTTCGAAGTGGTCAGCAAGGTGCGCCTGAGCGAGCAGCTGCGCCACATCCCGATCATCATGATCACCTCGCGCACCGGGGACAAGCATCGCGAGCGCGCGCTGTCGCTGGGCGCCAACGGCTACCTCGGCAAGCCCTACCAGGAGTCGGTGCTGCTGGAGCACATCCACGCGCTGCTCGAGCGCGAGGGAGCGTCGTCGTGAACGCGGCGACGGGTCCGCGCGATCTGAGCGCGATGCTGGTCCCGGTGACCGGAGAGTTGCTGGTCGTTCCCGGCGCCGTGGTGGCCGAGATCATCAAGCGCCGCGAACTGCAGCGCCCGCCCGGGGCGCCCGACTGGCTGCTGGGCACGCTGCTGTGGCACCAGGTGAGGCTGCCCGTGCTCTCCTTCGAGGCGCTGAACGGGCACGCCGGCACCGATCCCGGACACGGCAGCCGGATCGTGATCCTGACCACGCTCTGCGACGCCGCACCCGCGCGCAACTACGCGATCCTCGCCCAGGGTGTGCCGCACCTGCTGCTGCTGACCGCGGCCGATGTGCAGGCCGTGGACGCGCCGGCGCTGGGCCCGGCCGAGCGCATGAAGGTGCGCGTTCACGGACAGCACGCCGCAATCCCGGATTTCGATTTCATCGAGCAACACCTGACGGCGC
>JAGPES010000003.1 GCA_018057015.1 Pseudomonadales bacterium
TGGATTTCGACACCGCGCAGAAGATCGAGGCCCGCTATTTCCTCAGCCTTCTGCTCGACCAGACCGCGCGCAACATGATGACGGCGTTCTTCGTGCAGATGAACGCGATCGGCAAGGGCGCCAGCCGTCCGGCCGGCATCGGGCGGCGCAAGGTGACGACGCTGGGCATCCTCGGCGCCGGCCAGATGGGCGCGGGCCTGGCATTTGCCGCGGCGCGCAAGGGTATCGCGGTGTTCCTCAAGGACATGGACCTCGCGGCGGCCGAGCGCGGCAAGGATTACGCGCGCCAGGCCTGCGCGAAGAACAAGCGCATGACGGATGCCGAACGCGAGGCGCTGCTGGCGCTGATCAGGCCGAGCGCGGACTACGCCGATCTCGCGACCTGCGATGCGGTGATCGAGGCGGTGTTCGAGCGCCGCGACGTCAAGGCCGCCGTGGTGCGCGAGCTCGAGGCGGTGCTCGGACACCACGCGCTGATCGCCTCGAACACCTCCGCGCTGCCGATCACCGAGCTTGCGGAAGCCTCGGTGCGGCCGGCCAATTTCATCGGCATGCACTTCTTCTCGCCGGCCGACAAGATGCCGCTGGTCGAGATCATCTGCGGCGAGCAGACCGGCGACGAGGCACTCGCGGCGGCCTTCGACCTGGCGCAACAGCTCGGCAAGACGCCGATCGTGGTCAATGACGGGCCCGGCTTCTTCACCACGCGCGTGATCGGCAAGACCGTGTCGCAGGGTGCGCAGATGGTGATGGAAGGCATCGACCCGGTGCTGATCGAGGCCGCGGCGCGCGCCAACGGTTCGCCGGTGGGTCCGCTCGCCGCCATCGACGAGATCAGCCAGGAAACGGCCTACCGCAACGGCCTGCAGATGAAGCTCGACGCCGAGGCCCGCGGCGAGACCTGGCAGGAGCAGCCGGCCGGCGAGCTGGTGCGGCGCATGGTCGAGGAGTTCGGCCGCAAGGGCAGGCGCAGTGGTGGCGGCTACTACGAGTACCCGGAGGGCGGCAAGAAGCGCATCTGGCCGGGGCTGAAGCAGCACTTTGCCCCAAACGGTTTCAAGCAGGTACCGTTCGAGGACATCAAGGACCGCCTGGTCTTTTCCCAGTGCATCGAAGCGGTGCGTGCGATGCAGGAGGGCGTGATCACCAGCGTGGCCGACGGCAACATCGGCTCGATCATGGGCATCGGCTTCCCGCCGCACACCGGTGGGGTGTTCCAGTGCATCAATGCCCGGGGCCTGAAGCGCTTCGTGGCGCGCGCGAAGGAGCTGGCGCAGGCTTACGGCGCGGATTTCGAGCCGCCGCGATTACTGCTGGAGCGCGCCGAAACGGGGGAGTTGTTCCGCTGACGCACATCATGGCGAAGAGGGATGGCGCGCGCCGTGGCTGTTCATTTGGGCTCGCCTGCCTATAATGCAAGCGAGTCAATTCCCCGGCAGCAGTGCATGGTCAGGAAGGTTCCGGACAGCAAAGCGGGTGGTGCCGGCGGCAACCGGACGCCGCGCACGGACACCGAAGGGATATTCGGTGACAAGCGCAGCGGCCGCGACCGGCGCGAGGCGCAGGCCTCGGTGACGGAGAGCCGTCGCACGGTGAGCGATCGCCGCAAGGCCGGTCGCGGCACGCAGGCGGCATGGTGGCTCGAGCGCGATTACGTCGAGAGCCATCATTTCGTGCAGAAATCCGCCAGCACCAAGTCGCGCAAGCGTGACGACACCCCGACGGGGGAGTGAGCTTCCCGGCCGCGCCGCCGCGTGCATTCCCGGCGCTTCGATCCTGATATGATGCGCGCCGCTCGTCCGGAGGTTTTTCCATGCATCCCGATACCAGGAGCCTGCTCGTTTGCAGCCGCGTCCTCCTGCTCGTGTCGCTCGTGGGCTGCGCGCTGTCGGCGCGGGCGGGGACCGGCGCGAAAGACGACTTCCGCCCCTACGATCGCAAGGCCGATGCCGCCGCGCAGATCGAGGCATTGATGGCCGATGGCGCTGCGGGCAAGCGCATCCTGCTGACCTTCGGCTCCAACTGGTGCTCCGACTCGCGCAGCCTCGAGCGGCGCTACCGCACGCCGGAGCTCGGGGCACTGCTCGGGCGCGAATTTCGCGTGCTGCACGTCGATGTCGGCAGGTTCCGTCGCAACCTCGACGTCGTCGAGCGCTACGGCAACCCGATCGACAAGGGCATCCCCTCGGTGGTGCTGCTCGCGCCGGACGGCCAGGTGCTTTACACCGACCACGGCAGCCTGTCGTCGGCGGGGCGCATGAGCGACCCCGACCTGGTCGCGTTTTTCGAGCGTCTCGCGGCCGAGCACCCGGCGCCGTGAGCCACGACTTTCACTTGCAGCAACCCAGAGGATGGCGGAGCGGAACATGGGCGAACTGATGGTCGAGATCACGCGCGAGAACGCGCAGCGCATGCTCATCGAGGAGTCGCACACGCGGCCCGTGCTGATCGATTTCTGGGCCGACTGGTGCGCGCCGTGCAAGGCTCTCATGCCCATCCTGGACAAGCTGGTGCGCGAATGTGCCGGGCAGGTGATGCTGGCCAAGGTGAACTGCGACGAACTGCAGCCGATCGCGCAGCAGTTCGGGGTGCGCAGCCTGCCCACCGTGATCCTGATGAAGGACGGCCAGCCGGTCGACGGTTTCGTCGGCGCGCAGCCCGAATCGGCGGTGCGTCAGATGCTCGAGAAACACCTGCCCAAGTCGTGGGACATCCTGTTGCACCAGGCGCTGGAACTGCTCGGGACGGGCGATGCGGCCGGCGCGCTCGCGCCGGCGCGCAGCGCCTACGAGGAGTCGCGCCAGCGCGCCGACATCGCCAAGGTCTACGCCGACATCCTGATCGAGCTGAACCGCGTGGACGAAGCGCAGGTCGTGCTCGATTCGATCCCGATGGTCGACCAGGATGCAGATTACGAGCGGCTGATTTCCGAACTGCAGCTGAAGAAGCAGGCGGCGGACACCCCCGAGATCCAGGCGCTGCTGCAGGCGCAGGAGAAGGATCCCGGCAACATGGATATCGGCTACCAGCTGGCCGTGCAGTTCAGCCAGGCCGGGCGATCGCGCGAGGCGCTGGAGCTGCTGATCGGCATCCTCGGCCGCGACCGCGAGTTCCGCGGCGGCGAGGCACGCAAGACGCTGCTCGACATCATCCGCTCGCTCGGCAAGGGCGACCCGCTCGCGGCCGAATACCAGCGCAAGCTCTTCGCGCTGATGTACTGATATCGGGCTTGCAGGTTGGGCTTGTGGGTCGGGCTTCAGCCCGACAAGGGTTCGGAGTAGCCGAACCCGCAAGGGATCGAGGCAGCCATTGGCGTGGATGCCGACCCGCAGACACGCCGTGAATCCCCCTCCGGGGCCCGGCCCGAAATCGTAGATTTCGGGCGCTCGGCCGGGCGAAGCAATGCTTCGCCAGAATCCGCCTCACCCCTGTAGGCTACCCGTCGCCGTCCTGGCCCGCTGCACCCGTGGGCGCTCGAGCCTGCAGGGACGTATTCACGGCGTCCCCCGCAGGGCATGGGCGGGCAGCGCAGCCAGCGACGCTCCACGCGTGGCATGCACGGGCTATCAGACGTAGCGTGCCACCATCGCGTAGCCCGGCCCGCGCAGTTCGCGCGCGGCTTCGGGGAGCGGGAACTTCACCACGTGCCCGGAACCAGGCGCCACCTCGCGGCGCTCGCCCGACTCGCTCGTGAGCTCGGTGAGAGTGAATTCGCAGTTGCCTTCCGGGGTCATCAGCTCCAGGCGGTCGCCCAGCTCGAAGCGGTTGTTGACCGAAACCGTGAGCATGCCGGCGTCGAGGTCCACGACCTCGCCCACGAACTGCTGGTAATCGCCCTTCGAGACGCCCTGCTCGTAGTTCTGGAACTCGCCCGGCGGATGGCGGCGGTAGAAGCCCTCGGTGTAGCCGCGGCTGGCGAGCTTCTCGAGCTCGTCCATCAGGCCGATGTCGAAATCACGGCCGGCGAGCGCGTCGTCGATGGCACGGCGGTAGGCCTGCGCGGTGCGCGCCACGTAGTAGTGCGACTTGGTGCGGCCCTCGATCTTCAGGCAGTCGACGCCGATGTCGATCAGCTGGCGCACGTGCTGGATCGCGCGCAGGTCCTTCGAGTTCATGATGTAGGTGCCGTGCTCGTCCTCGTAGGCGGGCATGTACTCGCCCGGACGGCCTTCCTCCTGCAGCAGGTAGATGCGATCCTCGACGGGCGCGGGCGCAGGTTCGGGCGCCTGCAGTTGCACCGGCTCGTGGATCGCGACCACGTCGCCCGACGCGGTCTGCACCGCCTCGTGCGCCTGGTATTTCCAGCGGCAGGTGTTGGTGCAGGCGCCCTGGTTCGAGTCGCGGTGCGTGATGTAGCCCGACAGCAGGCAGCGGCCGGAATAGGCGATGCAGAGCGCACCGTGCACGAAGACCTCGAGCTCGATGTCGGGGCATTCCTGGCGGATCTCGGCGACTTCCTCCAGCGAGAGCTCGCGCGAGAGGATGATCCGCGTGAGCCCCATGCGCTTCCAGAACTTCACCGTGGCCCAGTTCACCGCGTTGGCCTGCACCGAGAGGTGCACCGGCATGTCGGGCCAGCGCTCGCGCACCATCATGATCAGGCCCGGATCGGCCATGATCAGCGCGTCGGGCTTCATCGCGATCACCGGCTCCATGTCGCGCAGGTAGCTCCTCAGCTTGTCGTTGTGCGGCGAGACGTTGCTGGCGATGAAGAACTGCCGCCCCAGCCGGTGCGCGTACGCCACGCCCTCGGCCAGGCGCTCGATGCGGCTGAAGTCGTTGTTGCGCACGCGCAGGCTGTAGCGCGGCTGGCCCGCGTAGACGGCGTCCGCGCCGTACGCAAAGGCGTACTGCATGGCCTTGTAGGTGCCGGCCGGAGACAGCAATTCCGGTTTCCGCATGGTCTGGAACCTGCATCGCAATAAGGGGGGAGGGCGGGTATTATCCGGGATCGGCCCCGGGCGGGCCAGTGAATTACGGACACTACGCCGGAGGCAGATGACGAATGCGCATGCAGCGGACCATCGAACACAAGCTCGCCGAGGGCTTCACACCGCAGCACCTGGAAGTGCTCAACGAGAGCCACCAGCACAGCGTACCCCCGGGTTCCGAGAGTCATTTCAAGGTGGTGCTGGTCAGCGCGGCCTTCGAGGGCAAGCGCAGCGTGGCGCGCCACCAGCAGGTCTACAAGGTGCTGGCGCAGGAACTCGCGGGCGGCGTGCACGCGCTTTCCCTGCACACCTACACGCCCGCGGAGTGGGCGGAGCGCGCTGCGCAGGCGCCCGACTCACCCGCCTGCATGGGCGGCAGCAAGCACGATCACTGAGGCTTTGCCGGCCCGTCGCCTCCCGCTTCCGGCTGTTCCAGCGCGAGCGTCTCGCGGCGCTGGTCGTCGGCGTAATAGCGCGCCAGCACTTCCTGCGAACGCAGCCGGCGCCTGGTGCCGCGATCGCGGTAGCTGTTGTCCTGGTCCGCGCTCAGCACGCGCGCCTTGACGTTGTCGGCCCATTGCGTGTCCAGCAGGCGTTGCAGCCGGCGCTGCGCCAGCTTGTCGTAGACCGGCGCGGTGACCTCGACGCGATGATCGAGGTTGCGCGTCATCACGTCGGCCGAGGAAATGAAGTAGCGCGTCTCGCCGCCGTTCTCGAACACGTAGACGCGGCTGTGCTCCAGGAAGCGGTCGACGATGCTGATGACCTCGATGTTGTCGCTCACGCCCCCGGCCCCGGCGACCAGGGAACACATCCCGCGCACGATCACGCGGATCTTCACGCCCGCCTGGCTGGCCTCGTACAGGCGGTCGATCAGTTCCTCGTCGACCAGGTTGTTGCACTTGAGGAAGATCGCGGCCGGCCTGCCCGCGCGCGCGTTGACCACCTCGGTGTGGATCAGGCGCAGGAACGTCGAGCGGTTCGTGAGCGGCGAGACCGCGAGGTGGCGGAACTTGTGGCGGCGGTAGGTGTGGCGGATGAAATCGAAGACGTGGCGCACGTCCTCGGCGATCTCCTGGTTCGCGGTGAACAGCGCGAGGTCGGTGTAGATGCGCGCGGTCTTCTCGTTGAAGTTGCCGGTGCCGATGTGCGCGTAGCGTCGCAGTTGCGTGCCCTCCTGGCGGCTGATGAGGATCAGCTTGGAGTGCACCTTGAGGCCCGGGATTCCGAAGACCACGTGCACGCCGGCCTCGGTCAGGCGCTTGGCCCAGTCGATGTTCGCGGCCTCGTCGAAGCGCGCGCGCAGCTCGACGATGGCGAACACCTCCTTGCCGTTCAGCGCCGCGCAGATCAGCGAGTTGCCGATATGCGAGTTGCGCGCCACCCGGTAGAGCGTGACCTGGATCGCGCGTACCGCGGGGTCTATCGCCGCCGCAGCGAGCAGCTGCTCGGTATAGCGGAACGAGTGGTAGGGGTAGTTCAGCAGGATGTCGCGCTCGGCGATCGCCGCGAAGATGTTCGCGTGCCGGTCGATGCGCGGCACCATCAGCGGGCCGATCGGCCGGTTCTCGAGCGAGCGGGCACCCAGGTTGGGGAAATCCATGAAGTCCTTGGAATTGTGGTAACGCGCGCCGGGCAGCACGTTGTCGTAGCTGCCGAGGCGAAAGCGCTTGACCATGATGTCGAGCATGTCGTTCGGCATGCGGCGGTCGTAGACCAGGCGAACGGGGTCGCCGAGCTTGCGCTTCTTCAGGCTGCTCGAGAGCGCGTCGACCAGGCTCTGCGTGATGCCCTCGCCGAGCTCGAGCTCCGCATCGCGCGTGATCTTGAAGGTGAACGCCTCCGCGCGCTCGATGTCGAAAACCCCCCGGAACACCTGGTGCAGGCAGGCGCGGATGATGTTGTCGAGCACCACGATCACCTGGCGGCTGGGCTGCCCGGCCGGCGAGGGCACGACGATGAAGCGCGGCAGGCGGTCCGAGGGAATGTTCACGATCGCGTAGCGGATCGCCTCGCTCCTCAACTGGATGCGCACCGCGAAGTAGATGGAGCCGTCCTCGAGCTGCGGCATGGCGGTGGCATCGGAGATGATGATCGGCGCGAGCTCGGGCATCACGCGGCCGAAAAAGTACTGGCGCACGAAATCGCGCTGCTGCGCGTCGAGCTGGCGCTCGTCGACGAGGTAGATGTTGTTTGTCCGCAGCTGCGCCAGGCAGGTGCGGTAGACGCGGTCGAAACGCATCTGCAGGTCGCCGACCGCATCGCGGATGTCGTCGAGCAACTTTTCCCAGCGCGCCTTCTCGCGCCCCTTCGCGAAAGCCGCCAGCCGACGCACCTCGGCGTAGCGCACGCGGTAGAACTCGTCGAGGTTGTTGGAGAAGATGCCCATGAAGCGCACGCGCTCGATCAGCGGCACCTCGGGATCCTCGGCCTCCTGCAGCACGCGCGCGTTGAACGAGAGCCAGCTCAGCTCCTTGGGGTAAAGCGGCAGGGTCTTGCGACGAATAGGCATGGACGATCCGTGACCGGCGTTCGGTAATTGAAAATGCCCGGGCAGCGATTAAACTGGCCGCCCATCGCAGCAGGCACAGGACGGGTGACTTATTAATGCGTCCTGATGACATTTTTATTACAGACGGCGCCGAGATGCCACGGAAATACCGCACATGAATGAATCCTCCGGCCCCGTCTGTGCCGTGCTCGACCTCGGCTCGAACAGCTTCCACCTGCTGATCGGGCGACTGGCGAACGGACGCCTCGTGACGCTCGACCGGCGCAAGGACATGGTGCGCCTCGCCCAGGGGCTCGAGGGCGACGGACAGCTGAGCGAGCCGGTGATGGGCCGCGCACTCGACAGCCTGACGGTTTTCGCGCAGCAGCTGCGCAACATCCCGCGCAGCAACGTGCGCGTGGTCGGCACCAACACGCTGCGCGCGGCGCACAACGCCGACGTCTTCCTCGAGCGCGCCGAGAAGATCATCGGCGCGCCGGTCGACGTGATCAGCGGCCAGGAGGAGGGGCGGCTCATCTTCCTCGGCGTGGCCAAGGGGCACGCGAGCAACGCCATCCGCCGCCTCGTCGTCGACATCGGCGGCGGCTCGACGGAGTTCATCGTCGGGCGGCGCAAGGCCAAGCGCGTCGAGAGCCTGTTCATCGGCTGCGTGTCGATGAGCGAGAGATTCTTTCCCGAACGCCGCTTCACGCGCGAGGGCTACCGGCGCGCGCTGACGCTGGCGCGCGCCGAGATCCAGCACCTCGCCGACGGCTACGGCGCCGCCCGCTGGGACGAGGCGGTGGGCACCTCGGGCACGATCCGCTACGTCGAGGCCGTGATCGACCGGCTGACGCCCTGCGATCACCTGGTCACGCGCGAGGGCATCGAGCGCGTCGTCGACCACCTCGTTCGCAGCAGGAAGCCCGACGCGATGCAATCGCTTGGACTCAGCCCCGAGCGGGTGCCTGTGTTCCCGGGCGGGCTGGCAATACTGCACGCGGCCTTCATCGAGCTCGGCATCGAGCGCATGCACGTCTCGGACTACGCGTTGAAGGAGGGCGTGCTCTACGAGCTCGCCGACCAGGGCGAGCACGAGGACACGCGCCGCCAGACCATGGATTACCTCACCAGGCAGTTCAACATCGATCGCCGCCAGGCCGCGCGGGTCGAGCGGCTCGCGAAGTCGCTGCTGCCGCAGGTGGCGCCCAAGCCCGGCGTCGAGCGCGATTTCGCGCAGCAGGTGCTGGTGGCCGCGGCGCGGCTGCACGAACTCGGGCTCGCGATCTCGCACAGCGGCTACCACAAGCACGGCGCCTACGTGCTGGAGAATGCCGACATGCCCGGCTTCTCGCGGCGCGAGCAGATGATGCTGAGCTTCCTGGTGCTGAACCAGCGGCGCAAGCTGCGCGCGCCCGAGGTGAGCAGCTACAGCTTCAGGGCCGACTGGGCGCTGGTGCTGGTGCTGCGGCTGGCGGCGCTGTTCAACCGCACGCGCATCGACCAGCGGATGCCCCCGATTCGCCTGGCGCCGGCGCGCAAGGGCTGGAGCATCGAGCTGCCGGCGAGCTGGCTGCGAAAGCACCCGCTGGTGGAGGAAGACCTGCGTGCGGAGAACGAGTTCCTCGCGGCGATCGGTTCCGGGCTGCTCGTGAAGACGCGGCGTTGAGGAGCCTGGCGCATCCCGAGGCCGCGCGCCCGCGTGCCGGTCGCGCCGCCGGGCAGTGCCTGATCCGGCAGCAGGCGGCCGATTTCGGGGTCGAGGAGCTGATCGATCTGCAGCCCGGGGAGGGCGGCGAGCACCTGTGGCTGCGCGTGCGCAAGACCGGCGAGAACACCGAACATGTCGCGCGGCTGCTGGCGCAGGCCGCCGGCATCAGGCCGCAGCAGGTGGGCTACGCCGGGCGCAAGGACCGTCACGCCGTGACCACGCAGTGGTTCAGCCTGCACCTGCCGGGACGGCCCGATCCGGCCGGCTTCACGCTCCCGCCCTCGGTGGAGATCCTCGAGATGGGCCGACGCCGGCGCAAGCTCGCCGTCGGCGGCCTGCGCGGCAACAGCTTCCGCCTGCTGCTGCGGGAGTTCGCGGGTGATGCCGCGCTGCTCGAGGTGCGCCTGCGCGAGACGGCCGCGCGCGGGGCGCCGAACTACTTCGGCGCGCAGCGCTTCGGGCGCGGCGGCGCCAACGTGGCCGAGGCGCTGGCCTGGATGCGCGGCGAGCGGCGGGTAGACGACCGCAGGCGGCGCGGCCTGCTGCTGTCGGCGGCGCGCTCGCGGCTGTTCAACGCGCTGCTGGCGCGCCGCGTCGCCGATGGTTCGTGGTGCGGTGCGCGCGCGGGCGATGCGCTGATGCTCGACGGTCGCGGCAGCTTCTTCCTCGCCGAAGAGATCGACGCGACCCTGCGCGAGCGCGTAGCCAACGGCGAGCTGCACGCGAGCGGCGCGCTGTGGGGCAGGGGCGAGTTGGCCACGCGGCACGCGGTCGCCGCGCTGGAGCGCGCGGTTGCGGCGGACTGCGCGGAACTCGCGGCCGGGCTGGAGCGTGCCGGCCTGGAGCAGGAGCGGCGTGCGCTGCGCGTGATGCCGCGCGAGCTGGCCTGGGAATGGGTCGATGGCACCACGCTGGCGATCGCTTTCCGGCTGCCAGCGGGGTGCTTCGCGACCACCGTGCTCGACGAGGTGCTGGAGTGCCGCGACGCGGCGCAGGGGGTCGTCGAGCACACCGATGGCTGCGACCCGGCGTGACGAGGTACGATCCGCCCGACCCTCGCCACGCCTGCCCGTCGGCTTGCAGCGTGGGGGCAAGCGGCGCTCGCGGCTACTGCAGCGAGGCGATGCTCGCGGCTAGGGTTTCGCCGAGGTCTTCGACTTCCATCGCGTTGAAGTCCGGTTCGAGGCCGAGGCGCGTGAAGGCGCTGATGCCGTGCCAGTCCATGCGCGCCACCGGGTCGTCGGAGCCGATGCGGCTCTGCAGGTGCGCGACCATCACGACGTCGGCGTAGTCCGCCGCCGCGGGCTGGCGATCGAACTGCAGGTACTGCGTCGGCACGATCGCGAGTTCCGGCGGGAAATCCCAGGTCTCGAGGATCAGCTGGCCGATCTCGCCATGCAGGCCGGTGATCAGCTGGTCGAGTACCTCGGGAGTCTTGAGCAGCCGGCGCTGTTCCTCTGCGAAGCGCAGGATCGGCAGGGCGCCTATCTGGTGCACCAGGCCGGCCAGCGTCGCCTGGTCCGGCTTGAGCCTGGTATAGGTCTTGGCGAGCACCGCGCTGATGCCCGCGACCTCGGTGCTGCGCGCCCAGACCTCGCGCATGCGCCGGTCGACGGCGTCCGAAGTCGCCTGGAACATCTGTTCCATTGCCAGCCCGATCGACAGGTTGCAGGTGTACTGCATGCCGAGCCGGCTGATGGCCATGCGCAGGTCGAGGATCGGCGAGGCCGCGCGCAGCAGCGGGCTGTTGGCCACGCGGATGATGCGCGCCGACAACGCGGCATCGTTTGCGATCACGCGCGCGATGCCGCTCGAATCGGTGCGGGGATCTTCCGCCGCGTCGCGCACCTTCAGCGCGACTTCGGGGAGCGTGGGCAGCACGAGACGGTTGCTGCGGATCGCATCGATCAGCTCTTCGCGCACTTCCTCGATGACCTGCTCCATGCCCGCCTTCCTGTCAGCCAGCCAGTTTCAGCCGACAGTATAGGCAACCGGCAGCAGTTCGAGCGCCTCGCCCCGGGCGCTGATTGCGAGGCAGTTCGCACCGTCGAGCGCCTCGTCGGCCAGCACGGCGAGCAGTTCGAAACGCGAGTCGCCGGCCATCGCGCTCTCCACCACGCTGCCCACGGCGCGGCCGGTGTCGCGGTGCAGCAACTCGCTGCCGACCGCGGGACGGGCTGCCCCGGTGCCGCCCAGGCGCTGCAGGCGCCGCTTCACGCTGCCCTTGTAGTGGGTGCGCGCGATGATCTCCTGGCCGGTATAGCATCCCTTGCGGAAACTCACGGCGCCGCTGGCGTCGTAGCCGAGCATCTGGGGCAGGAACTGGTCCACGCTCGCGTGCTGGATCTCGGCCGCGCCGGCGCGCACCAGTGCCAGGCGCCAGGGTTCGGCATCTGCGACGGGGAGTCGCGACGCCAGCGCGTTCCACAGCGCGTCGGCCTCGCTGCGCGGTGCCCAGACCTCGAACTGCGCGGACTCGCCGTCGCGGCGCAGCAGGTGGCACGCGCCGCCGGTGCCGAGCGCGCGCGGGCGCGCGGGCCACTGCGGGAACAGCTCGTGCAGCTCCGTTTCCAGCCCCGCGCCCAGCAGTCCGATGCACGCCATGTCGGCGCGTGCGACGCGCACGCGCGACAGAGCGGCGTACTTGCCGAGCACGCTCGCCGTATCGTCGGCGATGTCGGCGCGCAGGCGCAGCAGCACGGATTCGGACGTGGCCGCCCACAGCAGGAAGCTGCTTATCACGCGCCCCCTGGACGTGCAGTAGGCGCCAGGGAGCACGAACGCGGGTGTCGCTTCCTGCACGTTGCAGGTCAGTTGCCCCTGCAGGAAGGGCAGGGCCTTTGCGCCCTCGACCTGCAGGAAGGCGTACTCCTCGAGACGGATGGCGGCAGTATTCATGGCTTCGCGGTTCCGGCAAGCGCTGCTGTGCGATGGCGGCGCGGGTCGGGCTGCGCGCGCCGGTGGCTGACAGGCGGGAAATAATAACGCACACTGCCAGCGCCAGGAGCGGTTGCGGGTGGGCGATGGACGAGGCGGCGGAAAACAGGCGGGTCTACTGGCACAGCCGGCGGGGGATGCTCGAGCTCGATCTCGTGCTGATGCCCTTCGCCGAACAGGTCTACCCCGGGCTGGACGCGGACATGCAGCGCCGCTACCGCGCGCTGCTCGAGTGCGAGGATGCCGACCTCTTCGCGTGGATCGTGCACCGCGGGGAACCGGATGATCCCGAACTTGCAATCGTCATCGCGAGGATAATGGGTAATGGACTGCCCGCATCTCGAGCTGCGGCTGGCTCCGTCTAGGGGCCTGCTCGGCGCGCTCTGCGCGCTGCACTTCGCCGGTGTCGCCGGGCTCGCGGGCACGGCGCTGCCGGCAGCCGTAATGGTTCCCCTGTCCGTGCTCGTGCTCGCGAGCCTCGCCCGTCAGTGGCGCGCGCACGCCGCACTGGCGGCACGCGGCGGCACGCAGCTCGAGTTCCGCGGCGAGGCCTGGTGGGTGCACGCCGACGGCCTGGAGCAGCAGGTGCAGCTGCGCGCCGACAGCGTGGTGTTGCCGTTCATGATCGTGCTGCGATTGCAGCAGGCGGGGCGGGTGCGCTCCCTGGTGGTGCTCGCGGATTCGCTGCCGCGCGGCCAGTTGCGGCGCCTGCGGGTGATGTTGCGGCTGCGCGGCGCCGGCTGATACCGGTGCGGCTCAGCCGGGCGCGAGGATGGTGTCCTCGGCATCGGGAGCGAGCCCGGCGAAATCCAGCGTGTAGTGCAGGCCGCGGCTCTCGTGGCGGCCGAGCGCGCTGCGGATGATCAGTTCCGCCACCAGCGCGAGGTTACGCAACTCCACCAGGTCCGAGGTGACGCGGTAATTGCTGTAGTACTCGGCGATTTCCTGCTTCAGCAGGTGGGCGCGGTTCAGCGCGCGCTGCAGGCGCTTGGTGGTGCGCACGATTCCCACGTAGTCCCACATGAAACGGCGCAACTCGTCCCAGTTGTGCGAGATCACGACGTCCTCGTCGGAATCCCTGACCTGGGAGGCGTCCCAGTCCGGCAGGCCGGTGGCGATCGCGATGCTCTCGCCCTGCGCGAGGATGTGCTGCGCGGCGGCGCGCGCGAACACGAAGCACTCGAGCAGCGAGTTGCTCGCCAGGCGGTTCGCGCCGTGCAGCCCCGTGAACGAGGTCTCGCCCACCGCGTAGAGACCCGCCAGGTCGGTCTGCCCGGCACGGTCGATCATCACGCCGCCACAGGTGTAGTGCGCGGCCGGCACCACGGGCAGCGGCTGGCGCGCCATGTCGAGTCCGAGCTCGAGGCAGCGGCTGTAGATCGTCGGGAAGTGCGAGCGGACGAAGTCCTCGCCCTTGTGGCTGATGTCTAGATAGACGCAATCGATGCCGAGGCGCTTCATCTCGTGGTCGATCGCGCGTGCCACGATGTCGCGGGGCGCCAGCTCGGCCTGGGGATGGAAGCGCGGCATGAAGCGCTCGCCCCCCGGCAGCAGCAGTATGCCGCCCTCGCCGCGCACGGCTTCCGAGATCAGGAAGGATTTCGCGCTCGGGTGATAGAGGCAGGTCGGATGGAACTGGTTGAATTCCATGTTCGCGACCCGGCATCCCGCGCGCCAGGCCATCGCGATACCGTCGCCGGTCGCGGTGTCCAGATTGGTCGTATAAAGGTAGGCCTTGCTGGCGCCGCCTGTGGCCAGCACCACGAAGCGCGCGCTGAAAAGGTCGACGCAGGCCGTGTCCTTGTTCAGCACGTAGGCTCCGCGACAACGTCCGGCCGTCGTGATCAGGTTGACCGCGATGTGGCGTTCGAACAGCTCTATGCCCGCGTGCCGCCGGGCCTGCTCTATCAGCGTGTCCGATACCGCGCGCCCGGTGGCGTCGGCGGCGTGGATGATGCGCCGGTGGCTGTGGCCACCCTCCATCGTGAGGTGGAACTCGCTGTCGCCTCCGGGCGTGACCAGCTTCGTGAAGCCGACGCCGAGGTCGACCAGCCACTGGATGCTCTCGCGGCTGTGCTCCACGGTGAAGCGCACCATGTCCTCGTGGCACAGGCCCGCTCCCGCGCGCAGCGTGTCCGCGACGTGTGAGTCGATCGTGTCCTCGTCGTCGAGCACGGCGGCGATGCCGCCCTGGGCCCAGGAGGTCGAGCCGTCACCGAGCTCGCCCTTGCAGATCACCGCGACCCGCGCCCGGTCGGCGACCTGGATCGCGACGCTGAGGCCGGCGGCGCCGCTGCCGATCACGAGCACATCATGCGTATAGCGTTGCGGCATCCAGGCGGGTCCGGGGGGCGGGGCGAGGCGGAAATATAGCACAGGGCCTCCCTGCGGCCGGATCGCGGCCGGATTGCGGCTTTGTCATGCGAGCCGCGAGCACGTATATTTGGCGCCTTGAACGTCACGGCCCCTCGCGATGCCCCGCAAGCGCTGGCATTCGCACGGATCGCGAAGCCGCTGCGGCGCGTGGCGAATGGACTGAAACCAGGGTCGAACGGAGTCCTTCGATGTTATCCGGGGAGGAGGGTGACCAGCAGCTGGTCGAGCGCGTGCAGAAGGGCGACAAGCGCGCTTTCGACGTGCTGGTGCTGAAATACCAGCATCGCATCTACTCCCTGGTGACGCGCTTCGTCCGGGATCCCGACGAGGTGCAGGACGTCGTGCAGGAGGCGTTCATCAAGGCCTATCGCGCCCTGCCGGGTTTCCGCGGCGAGAGCGCCTTCTTCACCTGGCTCTACCGCATCGCGATCAATACCGCGAAGAACTACCTGGTGTCGCGCGCGCGCCGTCCGCCGGGCGCCGACGTCGACATCGAGGACGCCGAGTATCTCGAGAGCGCCGGCGCGCTGCGCGACCTCGCGGGCCCGGAGAACCAGCTCATGACCGAGCAGCTGCGCGCCGTGATCGACAAGGCCATACGCGCCTTGCCGGAGGACCTGCGCACGGCGTTGACGCTGCGCGAGTTCGAGGGACTCAGCTACGAGGAGATCGCCGAGGTGATGCGTTGCCCGGTGGGAACGGTGCGCTCGCGGATCTTCCGGGCGCGCGAGGCGGTGGACCATGAAATCCTGCCCCTGATCGAGGGGAACTAATTTGTCTGCCAGGTATCGGAAGGGTTGCACGTATCCGCTTGGGGGTGGATTTTGAGCCAGGTGAATGGACCTTTGCGCGAGATGATTTCCGCCGTGGTCGATGGCGAGGCCAGCGAATTCGAGTACCGGCGCGTGCTGGATGGCGTGGATGAGCCGGGGGTTTCGGCGCTGATTGGCCGGCACTACGCGGTTCGCGCGGTGGCCCGCGGCGAAGTCCAGGCCTTGTGCCCGCCGGCGCTGACCGCGGGAATCCTCTCGGCGCTGGCGGCGGAGGCACCAGCCGCGGCGGCCTCGCGCTGGCGGATGCCGGTCGGCGGCGTGGCCGTGGCAGCCTCGGTGTGCATGGCGGCGGTGTTCGGCCTGCGCGCGCTCGCACCGGAGCAGCCGGGCATGCAGCAGGTTTCCGCGCTCGCACCGAGCGCCGCCGTGTCGCTGGGCGAGCTCGGACGTCCCGGCGGTTTGCCGGTGCCGGTCACGGGACCGGCGTTGCCGGTGGGTTTCGGCTCTGCCTTGCCGGTGGCGGGCGGGGTTGTGCAGCCCGCGGGCGCCAGCGCCGATCAGCTCGCGGAGCAGCGCCTGCGGTTGTTCATGGTCGACCATGTCCAGAACGCCGCGCTGCACACCAACCAGGGGATGCTGCCCTACGCGCGCGTGGTTTCGCACGAGGCGCCCTGAGGCGAAAAGGCCCCTCCCATGCGTCTTCCCGCCGTACTCGCCTGCCTGCTGCCGGGCTTTCTCTCGCTCTGTGTCGATGCGGGGGAGGCAGGTGATCCAGTTTCCCGCCTCGATGCGATGTCGCGCAGTTTCCGCTCCCTCGATTACCACGGCGTCTTCACCTACGAGCAGGGACAGTCGCTCAGCTCGGTGCGCATCGCGCACGCGGTGGTCGACGGCGTCGAGCAGGAGCGGCTGGTGCATCTCGACGGCGAACCGCGCGAGTTCGTGCGCCGCGGCCACAGGGTGGACTGCGAGCACGCCGGCGACCGGCTGATGCGGCTCGACCCGGCCGCTCGCTTCGCGCAGCGCGCGCCGGCCGCCGTCGCGGAAGGCGCCCGGCTGGCAGACCACTATGCCATCGAGTTCGACGGGGCCGAGCGGGTGGCCAATCACCAGGGACTGCGCATCAGCATCGTGCCGCGCGATCCCTATCGCTATGGCATGAACGTGGTGCTGGACGAGGCGAGCTCGCTGCTGCTGAAGTCCGAGACCACCGATGGCGCCGGCCGCGTGCTCGAGCGATTCCAGTTCGTGGAGTTGCATATCGGCGGCCCGGTCGCCGCGGGGGAACTGACGGCCGGGACGCCGGCGGCGCAGCATGCCGCGGCTCACGCCGCGGAGCAGCAGCCCGCACCGTTCGCGTGGACGGTCGCCTGGCTGCCGGAAGGATTCGTCGCGGCGGGGCGCGAGGCGCGCAGTGCTCCGACCGGCGGGGTGCCTGTCGAGATCCAGAGCTACACGGACGGGTTGACGATGTTCGCAGTCTTCGTCGAGCGCGCCGCCGAACGTCCGCCGCGCGCCGGGCAGGCCGCGCGCGGCGCGACCATTTCCTACGTCGTGCCGCGGGGCGAGGAGCACCTCGTCACGGTGGTCGGTGAAATTCCCGTCGAGACGGCGCAGCTGATTGCCAACGCGGTCAATTTTCCGGACGCGGCGCCATGATGGTCGAGCGTGCACGTGTCGTCGCGCTGGAAGCCGACGCCTGCTGGGTGCAGACCATCGCCACGCCGGAGTGCGGCGCCTGCGCCGCGGGGCAGGGTTGCGGGGGTGGCGTGATCGGCAAGCTGCTCGGCGAGCGGCGCAATCACCTGCGCGTTGCTCTGCCGGCGAGCCTGCGCCCGGCGATCGATGACGAAGTGGAAATCGGGGTGCGCGAGCGCAGCGTGCTGCGCGCCTCCGCGCTGGCATACCTGCTGCCCCTGACCGGCATCGTGGCCGGGGCCGTGGCGGGCGAGCGCCTGGCGCCGCCGGGAGCTTCCGAGGCGTGGTCGATGGCCGCAGCTGCCGCGGGCTTCGTGCTCGCCGTGGTCGCGGCGCGCTCCCTCGCCCCTGCACCGCGTTCGGGGATCGTCGAGCCCGAGTTGCTCAGGATCTTTCCCGTGGTCCGTTCACGCGTTTGATCACTCGTTGCCATTTCCTTTCTGGAGAGCCTATGAAGCGCAGCTGGATGTCGGTTTGGTGTGGACTCGCATTGATGGTGGCGCTGGCCGGCCAGGCGTGGTCGGCGGCCCTGCCCGATTTCACCGGGATCGTCGAGAAGAATTCCGGTGCGGTGGTGAAGATCCTGAGCACGCAGGCGTCGACGGCAATGCAGGGGATGCCGCCGGACATCGATCCGCGCGCGCTCGAGCAGTTGCCGGAGATCTTCCGCCACCTGTTCGAATACGGCGGCCGGCAGCCGCAGCGCGAGCGCCAGTCGATGGGTTCGGGTTTCCTGATTTCGGCAGACGGCTACATCCTGACCAATCACCACGTCGTCGACGGCGCCGACAGCGTGACGGTGCGCCTGCTCGACCGCCGCGAGCTGGAGGCAAGGATCGTGGGCACCGACAAGCGCTCGGATCTCGCGCTGCTGAAGGTCGATGCCACCGGCCTGCCGGTGGTGAGCTTCGGTGAGCCGGACGAACTGAAGGTCGGCGAATGGGTGGTGGCGATCGGCTCGCCCTTCGGCCTCGATTATTCGGTCACGGCGGGTATCGTCAGCGCACGCGGGCGCAGCCTGCCGAGCGACGGCGACACCGGCAACTACGTGCCGTTCATCCAGACGGACGTCGCGATCAACCCGGGCAACTCGGGCGGTCCGCTGTTCAATCTCGACGGCGAGGTCGTGGGCATCAACTCGCAGATCTACACGCGCAGCGGCGGCTCGATCGGCCTTTCGTTCGCGATCCCGATCTCGGTGGCCGTCGATGTCGTGGAACAGCTGAAGGCCTCGGGCCAGGTGGTGCGCGGCTGGCTGGGCGTGGGGATCCAGGACGTGGATCGTGCGCTGGCCGAGAGCTTCGGGCTGGACAAGCCCGCAGGGGCGCTGATCTCCCAGCTCGAGCCGGGAGGCCCCGCGGAGAAGGCCGGCGTGCGCATCGGCGACATCGTGGTCGAGTTCGACGGCCGCGGCATCGTCGAGTCCTCCGACCTGCCCCACGTCGTGGGCCTGGTCAAGCCGGGAACCCGTTCGCAGATGAAAGTCATCCGCGAGGGCAAGCCCGTGAAGCTGAACATCACCGTCGGCAAGCTCGGCGGTGACGAGCAAGGCGGCGCGGTGGCGCAGGCCGGAACCACTGGCGGGCGCATCGGCCTGGTGGTGGAGGATCTCGGCGAGCAGCAGAAGGCGCGCCTGCGCATCGACGGCGGCGTGGTGGTGCGCGAGGTGGCGCGCGGCAAGGCCGGTGAACGCGCCGGGCTGCGTCCCGGCGACGTGATCACGTTGATCGGCGGCGAACCGGTACGCGACGCGGCGTCGTTTCGCGCCATCGTCGACGGGCTGCCCTCCGGCACGCACGTGCCGGTACGCCTGCTGCGCGGCGGACAGGCGGGCTTCATCGCCATCCGCATCGAGGACTGAGCCCGGAGGCCGGCGGCGCGTGCCGCCGCCGGCCGGAGCAGGCGGGTCGATCGGGTAGTATTGCGCGCTTTTGCGGGGGGCCAACGAGGTCCTCGTCACGTAAAGTACGCGGTCGTCAAAGAACCCTCAGACCCTGGATCGGCACGTGGTAAAGCGCGGGTGACAGCCCTCAACCGAATACGCAATTTTTCCATCATCGCGCACATCGATCATGGCAAGTCGACCCTCGCGGACCGTTTCATCCAGGTCTGCGGGGGGCTGAGCGGCCGCGAGATGCAGGAGCAGGTGCTCGACTCGATGGACATCGAGCGCGAGCGCGGCATCACGATCAAGGCGCAGAGCGTCACGCTGGACTACCGGGCGCGGGACGGCGAGACCTACCAGCTCAACTTCATCGACACCCCGGGACACGTGGACTTCTCCTACGAGGTCTCGCGCTCGCTGGCGGCCTGCGAGGGCGCCCTGCTGGTAGTCGATGCCGGGCAGGGCGTCGAGGCGCAGTCGGTCGCCAACTGCTACACCGCGATCGAGCAGGGACTCGAGGTGCTGCCGGTCCTGAACAAGATGGACCTGCCGCAGGCCGATCCCGAGCGGGTGGCCAGCGAGATCGAGGACATCATCGGCATCGACGCCTCGAACGCCTGCCGCGTCAGCGCCAAGAGCGGTGCGGGCATCGACGATTTGCTCGAGGAACTGGTGCGGGTGATCCCGCCGCCCGCGGGCGACCCCGAGGCGCCGTTGCAGGCGCTGATCATCGACTCGTGGTTCGACCCCTACCTTGGCGTGGTGTCGCTGGTGCGGGTGGTGAACGGCCGGTTGCGCGTGCGCGACCGCGTCGTCACCAAGTCCATCGGCCGCGCCCACGAGGTGGACCAGGTCGGCGTGTTCACGCCCAAGCGCCTGGCGCGCGAGGCGCTGTCCGCGGGCGAGGTCGGCTTCGTAGTGGCCGGCATCAAGGACATCCACGGTGCGCCGGTCGGTGACACCATCACGCACCTCAAGACCGCCGACAGCGCGCCCGCGCTGCCCGGTTTCCAGAAGGTGAAGCCGCAGGTCTACGCCGGCCTGTTCACGGTCAATTCCGAGGACTACGAGAACTTCCGCGACGCGCTGGCCAAGCTCACGCTGAACGACGCCTCGTTGTTCTACGAGCCCGAGACCTCGGACGCGCTGGGTTTCGGTTTCCGCTGCGGTTTCCTCGGCACGCTGCACATGGAGATCGTCCAGGAGCGGCTGGAGCGCGAGTACGACCTAGACCTGATCACCACGGCGCCCACCGTGATCTACGAGGTGCTCACGACGCGGGGCGAGACCGTCATGGTCGACAACCCCTCGCGGCTGCCCGACCCCGGGTACGTCGAGGAGATGCGCGAGCCGATCGTGCGCGCGAACATCCTCGTGCCCCAGGACTACGTCGGCGCGGCGATCAACCTCTGCGTCGAGAAGCGCGGCGTGCAGAAGGACATGCAGTTCCTCGGGCGCCAGGTCTCTCTCACCTGGGAGCTGCCGCTGTCGGAAGTGGTGCTGGACTTCTTCGACCGCCTGAAATCGATGACCCGAGGCTACGGATCGCTCGACTACAGCTTCGAGCGCTTCCAGGCCGCCAATCTCGTGCGGCTGGACGTGCTGATCAACGGCGATCGCGTCGACGCGCTGGCGATCATCGTGCACCGTGACCAGGCGCAGCACCGCGGGCGGGTGCTGGTCGAGAAAATGCGCGATCTCATCCCGCGGCAGATGTTCGACGTGGCGATACAGGCCGCGATCGGCGGACACATCATCGCGCGCCAGACAGTCAAGGCGCTGCGCAAGAACGTGATCGCCAAGTGCTACGGGGGCGACGTGACGCGCAAGAAGAAGCTGCTCGAGAAGCAGAAAGAAGGCAAGAAGCGCATGAAGCAGGTGGGTCGCGTCGAGATCCCGCAGGCCGCGTTCCTCGCGGTGCTCAAGGTCGACAGTTGACAGGTGGGACGATGGACATCGATTTTCCGCTGATTCTGGTGGCGCTGACCTTCCTCGCCCTCGTGATATGGGCGCTCGATGTGCTGTGGCTGCGCCCGGGTCGCCGGCGCCGTGACGCCGGGCTGCGTGCGCGCTTCCCGCGCTGGTCCGAGGCCGGCACCCCCGATGCGATCGGCTACGGCGCCGCGGCCGCCAGGGCGCTCAAGGAGCCGGTGCCCGTGGAGTACGCGCGCTCCTTCCTGCCGGTGCTGCTGGTCGTGCTGGTGCTGCGCAGCTTTCTCGTCGAGCCGTTCCAGATTCCGTCCTCGTCGATGGTGCCGACGCTGCTGGTCGGTGACTACATCCTGGTCAACAAGTTCGCCTACGGCATCCGGCTGCCGGTGCTGAACACCAAGGTCGTAGACGTCGGCTCGCCGCAGCGCGGCGACGTGATGGTGTTCTTCCCGCCCAACGACAAGCGCTACTTCATCAAGCGCGTGATCGGCCTGCCGGGCGACCGCATCGCCTACCGCGACAAGGTGCTGTACGTCAACGGCAGGCAGATGGCGCAGAACCTGATCGCGCAGCTGCCGCCGCTGCATCCGAGTTACCAGATCCTGGAAGAGGACCTGGCGGGCGTGCCGCACGTGGTGCGCAAGGAGTTGATGCGTCGCATCCCGGACGACTTCGAGCACACGGTCACCCCGGGACACTATTTCATGATGGGCGACAACCGCGACAACAGCAGCGACAGCCGCGTCTGGGGCGAGGTGCCGGAGAGGAACATCGTCGGCAAGGCCTTCGCGATCTGGATGCACTGGGGCAGCTTCTTCACCATGCCGAGCTTCGATCGCGTGGGCACCATCCGCTAGATGCGTCTACACTTGAGCGCGTTCCGGTCAGCCACGCGAGGCATGCGACGATGAACAGTACCCCCAGGAGCCGCCAGTCGGGATTCACCATCTGGCAGTGGATGGTGATAGTGCTCGTGGGCGGGTTCCTGCTCACCGTGGGTTTCAGCCTCGCTCCGCTCTACATCAACAATTACACCATCCGCGCCACCGTGCAGGCACTGCAGAACGAGCCCGAGCTGGGACGCAAGTCGACGCAGGAAATCCGCCTGGCGGTGGAGCGCAAGTTCGACGTCAACCAGATCGAGGCCATCCAGGCCGTCTGCCGCGACAAGCAGAAGCCGTGCATGAAAGTCGAGAAGACCAAGACCCACCTGATCATCGACGCCAACTACGAGGCCCGCGCGCACGTGATGGGCAACGTGGACGCCCTGGTGATGTTCAACGACAACCGCGTGGAGATCGTCATTCCCGGTGCCTCGTGACCCCGGCTCCGACCTGTCGCGTCTGCAGTCCCGTATCGGGCACGACTTCGCGCGCCGCGACCTGCTCGAACTGGCGCTGACGCACGCTAGCTTCGGCGCCGGCAACAACGAGCGCCTCGAGTTCCTCGGCGACGCGGTGCTGAACCTCGGCATCGCGGCGGAGCTCTACCGGCGCTACCCCGCTCTGCGCGAAGGCCAGCTGCACCGGCTGCGGGTCAGCCTGGTGCGCGGCGAGACCCTGGCGGAGATCGCTCGCGAGCTGGGACTCGGCGCCGAGCTCAGGCTGGGCGCAGGCGAGGCCTCGAGCGGCGGACGCGAGCGCGATTCGATACTCGCCGATGCGGTCGAGGCCTTGCTCGGGGCCATCTCCCTCGATGCCGGCACCGATGCGGCGCTCGCCGTCGTGCGCGCGTGGTTCGCCACGCGCCTGGCCGGACTCGAACCCGGCGTCTCGCACAAGGATCCCAAGACCGAGCTGCAGGAGTACCTGCAGGCGCGGCGAGCGCCGCTGCCGCGCTATGAACTGGCCGCCACCAGCGACGTGCCCGGGCAGCAGCGCTTTCGCGTGCTGTGCCACGTGCGCGGTCTCGCGGGGCCGGTGGAGGCGCAAGCCGGCACCAAGCGTGTGGCGGAACAGCAGGCGGCGCGCGTGGCGCTTGCCCGCCTGCAAGGAGCGGAGGAATGACGATGGGCACCGAACGCTGTGGCATGGTCGCGATAGTGGGTCGCCCGAACGTGGGCAAATCCACGCTGCTGAACCACCTGCTCGGGCAGAAGATCAGCATCACCTCGCGCAAGCCGCAGACCACGCGACATCGCATCCTCGGCGTGAGCACGCACGGCGAGGTGCAGATCGTCTACGTCGACACGCCGGGGCTGCACCAGGGCGAGGGCAAGGCGATCAATCGCGCGATGAACCGCGCCGCACTCGGCGCCGTGCGCGACGTCGACCTGGTGCTGATGGTCGTGGACCGGCTGCAGTGGCTGGAGTCCGACGAGCAGGTGCTCGCCGCGGTGCGCGCCGCGGACAAGCCGGTGCTCCTGATCATCAACAAGACCGACCAGATCGAGCACAAGGACGCGCTGCTGCCGCACATCGCGGCGCTGCAGGAGAAATGTCCCTTCGCGGCCATCGTGCCGGTCTCCGCGCTGAAGGGACACAACCTCGAGGCCCTCGAGCGCGAGATCGCGCAGCTGCTGCCGCAGGCGCCGCACCTGTTCCCGCCGGACCAGATCACCGACCGCAGCGAGCGTTTCATGGTGGCGGAGATCATCCGCGAGAAGCTGATGCGCCAGCTCGGCGAGGAGCTGCCCTACGCCAACGCGGTGCAGATCGAGGAGTTCCGCCAGGAAGGCCGGACGATTCACATCGGTGCCCTGATCCTGGTCGAGAAGGCGGGGCAGAAGGCGATCGTGATCGGCCGCGGCGGCGCGCGGCTCAAGCTCGTCGGCGCCGAGGCGCGCATGGACATGGAGCGCCTCCTCGGGAACAAGGTGATGCTGAAGCTCTGGGTCAAGGTGAAGAGCGGCTGGTCCGACGACGAGCGCGCGCTGAAGAGCCTCGGATACCAGGACGAAGGCTGATCGCGTCGCGGCGGGGATGTCACGGTGAGCGTCGCGGATCTGCGTGTCGACCGGCAGCCCGCCTTCGTGCTGCACCGGCGCGCCTGGCGCGAGACCAGCCTCCTGCTCGAACTGCTGACGCGCGACTTCGGTCGCGTCGGTGTCATCGCGCGCGGGGCGCGCGGCGGGCGGCGCGGCCCCGGAGCCTGCAGCCAGGCCTTCCAGCCGCTGCTGGTGTCCTGGTCCGGACGCACCGACCTGAAGACGCTGACCGCCGCCGAGGCCGTGTCCGCAGCACCGGCGATCGTCGGTGAACGCCTCTACACGGCGCTGTACGTGAACGAGCTGCTGGTGCGCCTGCTGCTGCAGCACGATGCCCATCGCGCCGTGTTCGACGCCTACGCGGGGCTGCTGCCGGCGCTGGCCACGGCCGTGGATCTCGAGCCGCTGCTGCGCCGCTTCGAGCTGCTGCTGCTGCGCGAACTCGGCTACGGCATGGAGTTCGTGCACGACAGCGCGAACGGACAGCTGCTCGAGCCCGCCGGCCACTACCTGTTCAGTCCAGAGGGCGGATTCCGCGCCGCGCCGGCACCGGCCGACCCGCGTGCCTACCCGGGCCGCGTGCTGGCCGAGATCGGGCGCGGGGATTTTTCCGCGCCCGAGACGCGCCGCTACGCCAAGCGCCTGATGCGCGAGGCGCTGGCAGGGTTGCTGGGTCCGAAGCCCCTTCACAGCCGCGGTTATTTCCGGGCGCGCCACGCCTCGCCCGCCGGGGAGACATAGCGGCGGGATCCGGGCTCGCCGGCCGCAGGGCGCTTGCCGGCGCGGAGCCGGCACGTATGATGTGCCCTTGTCCCGAGTGGATGCGATGCAGCATGTACCGACACCGACACGACCCCGCGGCGCCCGATGCTGCCGGGCAGGCGCACCTCGAGTTCCCGACCGTGGAATCCACCGTGGGCGAGACGCCGCTGGTGCGCCTGCAACGCATGCGGGCCGGCGACAACAACACGATCCTGCTCAAGCTCGAGGGAAACAATCCCGCGGGATCCGTGAAGGACCGGCCCGCGCTCGGCATGATCCGCCGCGCCGAGGAGCGCGGCGAGATCCGCCCCGGCGACACGCTGATCGAGGCAACCAGCGGCAACACCGGCATCGCGCTCGCGATGGCCGCGGCGACCCGCGGCTACCGCATGGTGCTGATCATGCCCGCGCACATGAGCGAGGAGCGGCGCCAGGTCATGCGCGCTTTCGGCGCCGAGTTGATCGACGTGCCGCGCGAGGGCGGCATGGAGGCTGCGCGCGACCTGGCGCTGCGCATGCAGGCCGAGGGCAGGGGACGCGTGCTCGACCAGTTCGCCAACCCCGACAACCCGCTGGCGCACTACGAGACCACCGGCCCCGAGATCTGGCGCCAGAGCCACGGTCGCATCACGCACTTCGTGAGCTCCATGGGCACCACCGGCACGATCATGGGCGTCTCGCGCTACCTGAAACAGATGAACCCCGCGATACGCATCGTCGGCCTGCAGCCCGCTGACGGGTCCAGCATTCCCGGCATCCGCCGCTGGCCGCAGGAATACCTGCCGCGCATCTTCGAGCGCGAGCGAGTCGACGACGTGCTCGACATCGCGCAGCACGAGGCCGAGCGCACCATGCGCGAGCTCGCGGGCCGCGAGGGCATACTCTGCGGCGTGTCCTCGGGAGGCGCCGTCGCGGGCGCGCTGCGCGTCGCGGCGCACACGCGCGACGCCGTGATCGTCGCGATCGCCTGCGACCGCGGCGACCGCTACCTGTCTACCGGCGTGTTCGACGCGCGCTGAGCGGCTGCCATGGTCAAGATCCGCGACGCCCACTCGCTAGAGGGGCCGCTGCCCGATGACGGCGCGAGCCTGCTGGCGCGCGTGCCGGCCGCGCAGGCGCTGAGCGGAGCGGAACGCGTCGCCGCGGCGCTCGATGCGGTGCTCGCAGCCTACGCCGCGGAGGAGGATGCCGCGGCGCGCCGCGAGCGCATTGCCGCCGCGCTGGACATCCTCGAGACGCTCGTCGTGCTCGGCCTCGACCGCGACGCTCTCTGCGCCGGGGTGCTGTGCGTGCCCGTGGCCGAGGGTCGTATCGATGCCGGGACTCTGGCGGCGGGCTTCGGCGAGGGCGTGGCAACCCTGATCGCCGGCGTGCAGCGCATGGATGCGCTGGGACTCGATCCGCACGACAACCCGCGCCGGCACAGTTTCGCCAACCGCCAGCGCCAGGGCGAGAACCTGCGCCGCATGCTGGTGTCGATGATCGACGATCCGCGTGTCGCGCTGGTGAAACTCGCCGAACGCGTGCAGGCGCTGCGCGCGCTCGGCGCCCGCAGCGAGGTGCCCGGCGCGGGGCGGATCGCGCGCGCCGCGATGGACATATTCGCCCCGCTCGCGCACCGCCTCGGCGTGGGCCAGATCAAGTGGGAGCTCGAGGATCTCGCGTTCCGCCACCTGCAGCCCGACGATTACCGCGCCATCGCGAAGCTGCTCGACGAGCGGCGCGGCGGTCGCGAGCAGTTCATCGCCGGCTCGATCGCGCGCCTGCGCGCGGCGCTGGATGCCGCAGGCGTGAAGGCCGAGCTCTCGGGCCGCCCCAAGCACCTCTACAGCATATGGCGCAAGATGCAGCGCAAGGGCATCGGCATCACCGAGGTCTACGACGTGCGCGCGCTGCGCGTGCTGGTGGGTTCGGTGGCCGATTGCTACTCGACGCTGGGCATCGTGCACGGATTGTGGCGCAACCTTCCCGGGGAGTTCGACGACTACATCGCCAACCCCAAGCCCAACGGCTACCGCTCGCTGCACACCGCGGTGATCGGCGACGGCGGCAAGGTGCTGGAGGTGCAGATCCGCACCGTTGACATGCACCAGGAGGCCGAGCTCGGCATCTGCGCGCACTGGGTCTACAAGGGCGGCGAGCGTGCACCCGCGGGCAGCGGCTACGAGGACAAGATCGGCTGGTTGCGCCAGGTGCTCGGCTGGGGCGACGAGCTGGATGCGGGCGAACTGATCTCCGAGCACCTGCGCCGCGAAGTCGGTGCCGAGCGCGTCTACGTACTGACTCCCGACGGCCATGTGGTGGACCTGCCGGCGGGCGCTACACCGGTGGATTTCGCCTACCAGGTGCACAGCGAACTCGGCCACCGTTGTCGCGGTGCACGCGTCGACGGGCGCATCGTCAGCCTCGACTACGCGCTCTCCACCGGCGAACGGGTCGAGATCATCCGTGGCAGGAACGCCGCGCCCAACCGCGACTGGCTGCGCGCCGGCAACGAGTTCGTGCACACCGCGCGAGCGCGCAGCAAGATCCGGCACTGGTTCCGCCAGCAGGACCGCGAGGCGCTGGTCGCGGCGGGGCGCGCACTGCTGGAGCGCGAGCTCAAGCGCGTGGCGCTGCCCGCGCCGCAGTTGCCGGCGCTCGCGCGGGGCCTCGGGTTCGCATCGGCCGAGGACCTGCTCGATTCACTCGGCAGCGGCGAGACCGGCATGGGCCAGGTCTTTGCCTTCCTCGCGCCGGAGGAGCAGGGCCTGCCCGCCGCCCCGCCCGGGCTGCCGCGCGCCGTGCCGCGCAAGCGCACGCGCGCGGCGGTGGCAGTGGACGGGATCGACAACCTGATGACGAGCTTCGCGGGCTGCTGCAGGCCGCTGCCGGGCGAGTCGATAGCGGGCTACATCACCGGCGGGCGCGGCGTCAGCGTGCACCGGCGTGAGTGCTCCAAGCTGCAGCGTCTCGCGCAGGAGAGCCCCGCGCGCATCATCGATGTGCGCTGGCAGGACGCGCAGCCGCGCGCCCACGCGGTCGACCTGCGCGTGGTGGCGCACGACCGCGCCGGCCTGCTCAAGGAACTGGTCACGCTGCTCGGCAACGAGCGCGTCAACGTGCTCGATCTCGGCAGCACCGTCGATCGCGTGCGCCATGTCGCGACCGTGCGGCTCACCGTCGAGATCGGCTCTCTGGAGGCGCTGGCGCGCGTCCTCGAAAAGCTCGGGCGCGTGCGTGGCACGATCTCGGTACAGCGACATTCGGAATGACAGCGGAGGGCGCCATGCGGCGATACGACATCGGGGACCTGCTGGAGCTCATGCGCCGGTTGCGCGACCCGCAGACCGGCTGCCCCTGGGACCTGAAGCAGGATCACGCCTCGCTGCTGGAGCACACGCTGGAGGAGGTCTACGAGCTTGCCGACGCGGTCGAGCGCGGGGATTGCGCGCAGATGCGCGACGAACTCGGCGACTACCTGTTCCAGGCCGTGTTCTACGCCCAGGTCGCCGCGGAGCAGGGTGCATTCGACTTCGACGACGTCACCGACGGCATTGTGCGCAAGCTGCTGCGCCGCCATCCGCACGTGTTTCCCGATGGCACCCTCGCCAGTCGCCGCGATCCCGGCAGCGTGCCGCAGACGCACGAGATCAAGGCCACCTGGGAGCGGCTGAAGGAGGAGGACCGGCGCGGACGCGCGCTCGGCGGCATCCTCGACGACGTGCCGACGGCACTTCCCGCACTGCAGCGTGCCGAGAAGCTGCAGCGCCGCGCCGCGTCCGCGGGCTTCGACTGGGCGAGCTGGGAGGGTGTGGTAGGAAAACTCGCGGAGGAGCTCGACGAGGTGTGCGAGGCCGCGCGCGGCAACGATGCCTCGGCGCGCGAGGACGAACTCGGCGACCTGCTGTTCTGCTGCGTCAATCTCGCGCGTCACCTCGGCGTCAATGCCGAGAACGCGCTGCGTCGCGCCAATCGCAAGTTCGAGTCGCGCTTTCGCGCCGTCGAGCAGGAGATCCGGCGTCGCGGTCTCGCGATCGCCGACTGCGAGCTCGCGCTGCTCGACAGCGTGTGGGACGAGGTGAAGGCGCGTTCGCGCGGCGATTGAACGGCGCGACGCGTCGACTTGTTATCGCGCGGGGTCCTGTGTAATGTTCTCCGCCGTCGAATCGACCGTTCATCCGGCCGGCGCCGCGTGCGGCGCGGTCGCAACAGGAGTCCATGCATGCGCGTCATTCTTTTGGGTGCCCCCGGCGCGGGGAAGGGTACCCAGGCCCAGTTCATCATGGAGCACTTCGGCATTCCGCAGATCTCGACCGGCGACATGCTGCGCGCGGCGGTGAAGGAGGGCTCCGAGCTCGGTCGCCAGGCGAAGGAGATCATGGCGAGCGGCGGGCTGGTGTCGGACGACATCATCATCGCGCTGGTCCGGGAGCGCATCGCGCGCGACGACTGCCGCAATGGCTTCCTGTTCGACGGCTTTCCGCGCACCATCCCGCAGGCCGAGGCGATGAAACTTGCCGGCGTGAAGATCGACCACGTGCTCGAGATCGACGTGCCCGACGACGTTATCATCGGCCGCCTGACCGGGCGCCGCGTGCATCCGGCGTCGGGACGCGTTTATCACGTCGAGTTCAATCCGCCGCGCGTCGCGGGCCGCGACGACGTCTCGGGTGACGAGCTGGTGCATCGCGACGACGACCGGGAGGAAACCGTGCGCCAGCGTCTCGACGTGTATCACGACCAGACGGCGAAGCTGATCGGCTATTACCAGGGCGAGCAGGCCAGCGGAACGCGCTACCACCGCATCCCGGGTGTGGGTGCGGTCGACGAGATCCGCGCCCGCGTGCTGGCGGCGCTCTCCTGATCGCGCAGCGGCCCGCGACCTTGCACCCGACCCCGTCCGCAGCGGCGCCCGGCGACGGCGTGCCGGAATGGCATCCCTCCCGGGCCGTCATCCTCGTCAACCTCGGCTCGCCGCGCGCACCGACACCGCGTGCGGTGGGCGACTTCCTCGCCGAGTTCCTCTCCGACCGCCGTGTCGTCGAGCTGCCGCCGCTGCTGTGGCGGCCGATCCTGCGCGGCATCGTTATCCCGCTGCGCGCCAGGCGAGTGGCGCACGCCTACGCCTCGATCTGGGGCGCGGATTCGCCGCTGCGGGCCATTTCGCAGCGCCAGCAGCAGCTCCTGCAGCAGCACCTGCGCGCCACGCACGGCGATGCCGCGCCGTGGGTGCGGCTCGCGATGACGTACCAGGGGCCGTCGATCGCGGACACGATCGCGGACTGCCAGCGCTGTGGCATCGAGCGCATCTGCGTGCTGCCGCTGTACCCGCAGTATTCGGCGACCACGACCGGCGCGGTGTTCGACCAGGTGAGCCGCTACCTGCTCGGTGTGCGGTCGCTGCCCGACATCCACCTCGTGCGCGACTACCACGATGCCCGCGGCTACATCGACGCGCTGGCCGCCAGCGTCCAGGATCACTGGCGCGAGCACGGGCGCGCCGAGCACCTGCTGCTCTCGTTCCACGGCATCCCGGAAGCGAACGTGCGCAAGGGCGATCCCTACGCGCGTCAATGCGAGCGCACCGCCGAACTGCTTGCCGCGCGGCTCGAACTGCCGGCGCACGCGTTCTCGCTCGCATACCAGTCGCGCTTCGGCCGCGCGAAGTGGCTGATGCCCTACACCAACGAAACGCTGCGCGGGCTGGCGCGTCGCGGCGTGCGCTCGGTCGACGTCATGTGCCCGGCGTTCGCGGCGGATTGCCTCGAAACGCTGGAGGAAATGGCGGTCGAGAATCGCGCGGTGTTCCTCGAGAGCGGCGGCGGCGAGTACCGCTTCATTGCATGCCTCAATGATCGCGAAGATCATGTGCGCATGATGGGGCAGATTGCCTGCGGCACGGGACACATCGCATCGCGCGCGTGAGCTTTCCGAATCTTGTTTGCGCGAGAGCAAACAAGTACCGTTGATTGCACGTTGCATTTCTTGAACGGCATTTGATGAAGTGCTATTTTGCATGCGGGTTTGTTGTACGTTGATAAAGACGATCTCGATCCCCAGTCACCAAGGAGTGCAATGATGGCAATCGCGAAGAAAGCAGCGGCAAAGAAAGCTCCCGCAGCGAAAGCGAAGAAGAAGCCGGCCGCCAAGCCGCGTGCGAAGAAGCAACGTCCGTCGCTTGCCGATCGCATCGTGCAACTCGAGAAGGATGCGGAAAAGCAGCTCAAGCAGCTGGCAAACGCACTCGAGAAGCGGGCCAAGGCGGATCTGCGCAAGGCAATCGACAAGTTCGAGAAGAAGTGGCTCAAGGAGCGCAAGAAGTCGCACGCCAAGCGCCTGACCACCGTGCAGAAGAAGGCGCAGGCCAGGCTCGCCGCGCTGAAGAAGAAGGCAACTGCCAAGCGCAAGGCAGGCGCGAAGAAGAAGCCTGCTCGCAAGGCGGCTCCCGCGGCCGCCTGAGCCCGGGCTCGCAGGCGCTAAAACCCGCCTCCCGCGCAAGCGGGGGTGCGGGTTTTTCGCTTTGTATATCCCGCATTTTCTCGTCGCGACCCGTGGAGAACGCCGCCGGTGCCACTGCTGCTCGGAATCGAAACCTCGACGTCGCGCTGCTCGGTCGCGCTCGGCGACGGCGACTCCGTGCAGGAGCGCGTCGACGAACGCCCGCGCGAGCACCACGCGATCGTCCTGCCGATGGTGCACGAACTGCTGCGTGGCGCGGGCGCTTCCCTGCGCGAGCTCGATGCGATCGCCTTCGGCCGCGGGCCGGGTTCCTTTACCGGATTGCGGATTGCCGCGAGCATCACGCAGGGGCTCGCATTCGGCGCCGGCCTGCCGGTGATTGCCGTTTCCTCGCTCGAGGCGCTCGCGGCCGATGCCGCGGTGCAGGCCGGCGCGGCGACCGGACTCGATCACGTGCTGGTCGCCACCGACGCGCACATGGGCGGGATCTACTGGGGCCTCTACCGTCGCGAGGCGCTGCGCCTGCGCGCGTTGCGCGACGATGCCCTCGCGCATGTCGATGCCTTCGACCCCGCGGAGCACTGCTTGGTTGCGGCCACGATCTTCGCCGGCGACGCGTGGCGCGCGTACCCGCAGTTGCTGCCGCCGGACGCGGCGTGGCTGGAGTCGGCCGTGCCCACCGCGCGCCAGGTCGTGCGCCTGGCCGCGCGCATGGAGCGTTCGACGTGGCGCTGCGCCGAGGAGGCGGAGCCGGTCTACGTGCGCGGCGCCTCGGTGTGGAAGAAGGTCGCCGAGCAACCCGCGCCGTTCTGAGCCCGCCGCGGCGGGCAGTTTCTTTGGCGCGGGGGCGGTTGTTATACTTCGCGCTGTCCTGAGGCAAGGCACGGTGCAGCAATCCAGGCATGAAGATCCCTTCGGGTTCCATCGGCTCTTTCCAGCCATCATCCGTGGCCGAGGTGCGCCGCGCGCGCGAATCCCGGCCCCGCGAAACCGGCGGCGATGGCGATGCCAGCGAGCGCTCCTCCGCCGATGGCGCTTTTGCCACACGCGGTGAATCCCCGCGCCGGCGCGCCGATGTCGTCGTATCCAGCCGCGTGCAGCGAATCGACGAGCTCGACCCGTACGCCGGGCCGGGACGGAGCGCCGTCGCGGCCTATCTCTCCGTGGCCAGGGATTCCGTCCAGGCCGGCGGCGGTGCGGAACTGGTCGGCATCGACGTCATCGTTTGAGCGTCGCGCCCGCGCCGACTTGCCACTTCCACGGAAACAGCGCACCCCGGCAGAGAACAACGTCTTGCAAGCAGCATTCATCGGGCTCGGGGTGATGGGCTACCACATGGCCGGGCATCTCGCGCGCGCGGGGCACGCAGTCACGGTGTTCAACCGCACGCGGGCCAAGGCGCTGCGGTGGTCCGCCGAGTTCGGCGGAACGGTCGCCGTGTCTCCTGCGCAGGCCGCCGCGGGCGCCGCTGCCGTGTTCTGCTGTCTCGGTGACGACGACAGCGTGCGCGCGATGGTGCTCGGCCCCGAGGGTGCGTTCGCGGCGATGCGTGCCGGCACCGTGCTGGTCGACCACACCACCGCTTCCGCGGGCCTGGCGCGCGAGCTCGCGACGCTCGCGCGCGAGCACGGCGCGGGCTTCGTCGATGCGCCGGTCTCGGGCGGCCAGGCGGGGGCGCAGCAGGGCGTGCTCACGGTGATGGCCGGGGGCGAGGAGGCCGATTTCGCGCGCGTTGAACCGCTGATCCGCAGCTACGCTCGCGCGGCGCGGCTGCTCGGGCCCGCGGGCGCCGGCCAGCTGGGCAAGATGGTCAACCAGATCTGCGTCGCCGGCGTTCTGGCGGGGCTGGCGGAGGCGTTGCACTTCGCGCGCCGCGTCGGGCTCGACGCCGAGGCCGTCATCGAGGTGATTTCGAAGGGCGCGGCGCAGTCGTGGCAGATGGAGAACCGCCATCGCACGATGCTCGCCGGTGAATACGACCACGGTTTTGCCGTGGACTGGATGCGCAAGGATCTCGGCATCGTGCTTGACGAGGCGCGGCGCAACCGAGCCAGCCTGCCGGCGACGGCGCTGGTGGATCAGTTCTACGCAGACGTGCAGGCGATGGGCGGCGGGCGATGGGACACCTCGAGCCTGCTGGCCCGGCTGCAACGCGCAACGGAGGACAAGGCATGAACCAGGGCGTGCGTGAATCGTTCAACCACGAGCTGTTGCGCTTCCTTGGCGCGTCGCCCACGCCGTTTCATGCCGTGCGCGCGCTGGCGGTGATGCTGGAGGAGGGCGGTTTCCGCGAGCTGCGTGAGCAGGATGCGTGGACCTGCGAGGCAGGTGGGCGCTACTTCGTGCGCCGCAACGGCTCCTCGCTGATCGCCTTCGTCAGGGGTCGCGTTGCCGCCGAGGACGCGGGCCTGCGCATGGCCGGTGCGCACACCGACAGCCCCTGCCTGCGGCTGAAGCCGCGGCCGGAGCTGCGCCGCAGCGGTTATCTGCAGCTCGGTGTCGAGGTCTACGGCGGCGCGCTGCTCAATCCCTGGTTCGATCGCGACCTCTCGATCGCCGGGCGCGTCAGCTACGCCACGGCGGGCGGCGTGGCGCACGCCCTGATCGATTTCCGCGAGCCGGTCGCGGTCATTCCCAGCCTGGCGATCCACCTCGATCGGGAGGCCAACTCGGGTCGCGCGGTGAACGCGCAGAACCACCTGCCCGCGCTGCTTGCGCTGGCCGACAGCGAAGCGCGGGATTTCGCGACCATCGTGCTCGACCGTCTGCGCGAGGAGCATCCGGACTGCGGCGCGTTGCGCGTGCTGGACTGCGAGCTCTCGCTCCACGACACGCAGCCGCCCCGGCTGGTGGGCCTGCACCGGGAGTTCATCGCCGGCGCGCGCCTCGACAACCTGCTCAGCTGCTTCGCGGGCGTGCGTGCGCTGACGGAGTCGGACGGCGACTTCGACGCGATCATGGTCTGCAACGACCACGAGGAGGTGGGCAGCGTATCCGCCGCCGGGGCGCAGGGTCCGATGCTGAACTCGCTGCTGGCGCGGTTGATTCCGGAACGGGAACGGCGCGAGCGCGCGCTGGCACTGTCGCTGATGATCTCCGCGGACAACGCGCACGGGGTGCACCCGAACTTCGCCGACAAGCACGACGGCAACCACGGTCCGACGCTCAACGCCGGGCCAGTGATCAAGGTCAACGCCGGGCAGCGCTACGCGACCAACAGCGAGACGGCGGCGCTGTTCCGCTGGCTGTGCGAGGCCGAGGGCGTGCCGCTGCAGAGCTTCGCGGTGCGCAGCGACATGGCGTGCGGCAGCACCATCGGCCCGCTGACAGCGGCCAACGTGGGCGTGCGCACGCTCGACGTGGGCGTGCCCACCTTCGCGATGCACTCGCCGCGCGAGCTGGCCGGCGCCAGCGACCTGCACGCGCTCGCGCGCGTGCTGTCGCGCTTCTTCCGCCAGCCGGCACTGTAGGAGCGCGCCATGCGCGCGATATCGCGGCCGTGGGCCGCTACACCCGAAAATCGACGTATGCGCGGGGCCGGAAGGCGTTTTGCGACACGTTCATCAGCCGAACATTACATTCCCTGCTTGCGCCACGCCTCAACCCGTGTCGGGTCGAAACCCGACCTAGATCCCGCCAAACACCGGTGCGCGCTTGCCGAGGAAGGCGGCGACGCCTTCCCGGCCGTCGCGCGAGATCGCGGCCGCGGCGATTGCTGCGCCCTCGAGCTCCATCTGCGTCTCGAGTGTCGAGTCGAAGGTCGAGGCCAGCAGTTTCTTCACCGCGCCGTAGGCGCCGGTGGGGCCGGCGGCGATCTGTGCGGCCAGCTTTTCCGCTTCCGCGCCGAGCTCGGCGTCCTCGACCACGCGCGTCAGCAGGCCCCACTCGAGCGCCTCCTCGGCGCTCAGGCGGCGGTTGGTGAGGATCAGTTCCTGTGCGCGTCGCAGGCCGACGATGCGCGGCAGGAAATAGCTGCCGCTGCCGTCGGGCACGAGGCCGGCGCCGGTGTAGGCCATCGAGAACTTCGCCGAGCGTGCCGCCAGCACCAGGTCGCCGCAGGCTGCGAGACTGAAACCCGCACCGGCCGCGGCGCCGTTGACCGCGATGACCAGCGGCGCGCGCATGTGCGCGAAATTGGCGATCGCCGCGTGCAGGTAGGTCGTGAGCTCCTTGATGAAGCCTTCCAGGTTGGCAGCGTTCTCGACGAAGCTGTTGAGATCCCCGCCGGCGCAGAACATCCGCCCCTTGCCGGTCAGCAGAACCGCGCGCACCTGAGGGGAACAGCGGCAGGCAAGCGAAGCCTGCAGCAGTTCCTGCGCCAGCTGCATGCTGATACCGTTTGCGGAGTCGGGACGGTTGAGCGTGATGCGCGCGACGCCGGCTTCGATGCCGAAATCGAGGGTCGAGAAGGTTGCCATGTCGTGGGGTCTCCGCAATGGGGGCTGTAGATCGAGGACCGGCGCGAGCATAGGGAGCGTGCGCGGGCCGGTCAATCCGCGGCCGCGCATTGGCGCATCGCGGCGTCGAAACGTATGATACGCGGCCTCATCCAGGGCAGTCCCGCATGAAAAAGCAGCGCGTTCTCACCGGCATCACCACCACCGGTACGCCGCACCTCGGCAA
>JAGPES010000123.1 GCA_018057015.1 Pseudomonadales bacterium
GTCGTCAATGTGCATGCGCTCATAGGCCAGGTAGTCGGTCAGACCGATATCGGGATAGGGCACCAGCAAGCGGTTCAGGGCGGTCGGGTAGGGGTTGCACTGGACCAGCAGTGCCGTGCGCCGGTGTTCGGCGGCCAGCGCCGCGGCCACGTTCATTGCCACGTAGCTCGCGCCCGCGCCGCGCACGACCCCGGTGACGCCGACGACGAAATTGCTGCCTGCGCGCCGCGCCGAGAGTTGCTGGACCAGCTCATTGAATTGCGCCAGCGTAGCCTTGTTCCGCGTGAGCGGGTGCACCACGCGGTGCGCCTCGAACTCGACTTCAGAGAGGCGCGAGACCTCCTTCATCTCCGTGATGCGAGCGCGGTTGGCCCCGATGATCTCGTTGAGCCCCGTGGCCTGCTCGGGTCGCTTGGTCACCGTCGTCTCCCTGGCGTTGCAGCGGGCCCTCAGGCCACGCGAAGTGAAACGATGCAGGCCGCGGCGGTGAGCAGCCCCAGCAGCAGTGCGCCGGCACGCCGCCACCGGGCCGCCGGGTCGGCCATCGGATCACGCCACAGCGGCAGCTCCACCAGCGCCTTGACCTGCAATTCATCGGCAAGCCGCACCAGGCTCTTGGCACCGCGGACGCTCAATGCCGCCAGCACCAGGCGCGCGAATGCCAGCAGCAGCCCCGCCGCCAGCGCGAGCAGCACCTGCTGCCAGACCGGCAATCCGCGGCCCACCCGGGCCTTGCCCGGGGAGGAACTGACCACGAAGGGCAATTCCGGCCCCTGGCGCATGCGCTCGACGGTTTCGGCGTGCCGCGCCAGGCCGGTTTCGGCCGCGCGCAGCTCGGCATCGGCGGCCGTGACCGCCCGGTCCAGCTGCTGGATCTGCTCGTTCTCGCCTTCCAGCCGCACCAGCTCGCCGCGCGCCTCCTCGATCAGGCCGCGCAGCTGCCGTTCACGGCGGCGGTTGTCCTCGCCGGTGCTGAGCAGGTTCGCCAGCTCCTCCTGTGCGCTCGCGTGCCGCGCCACCAGCCCGGCGCGCCGGGTGCCGGCTTCCGCGAGCGCCTCGCGCGCTTGCGCGACGCTGCGCGACAGCGCGTCGACCTGCTGCTGCGCCTTCGCATGCTCGGCCCTGGCGCCCTCGAGCTGCGCTGCGCTACCGGCCTTGCCCGCGATCTCCGCAGAGGCGACAGCGGTCCGCGCCAGGGCGCCCTGGGCCTCCTGGAGCTGGCGCTCCAGCTCCTGGACGCCCGTGGCGTCCGGCCGCGCCTCATCGATCGCAGTCTCCAGCTCCTGTACCCGTGCCTCGAGCTCGGCCTGCCGGGTGCGAGCGCCGCGGATCTCGAGGGCCAGCGCATCGGCCTCGGCCTGCAGCTTGCCGAGGCGGGCACCGGCCGCGGCGTTGCCCCCTTCCGGCATCGCGGCGAGTGCGTCGGCGAGCGCCCGCTGTGCACCGCCCTGCCGCTCGCGCACTTCCTGCAGCTCGCGCTCCAGGTGCGTGGCGTCGGCCTCCAGCGCGTCCGCCAGCGCCTGGCGCGTCTGCTCCACCAGCGTATCAATCAGGCCCTGCAGCGTCTCGCGCACCGCGGCGGGATGCCCAGACGTCCACCCCAGTCGCAGCTCGCGCCCGCGCGTTTCCACGCTCAGCTCGCCATCGGGGTGCCGCGCGGCGAGCGCGCGCAGCTGCCCTAGCGCGGCGGGCATCGCGCCCAGCTCGTCGCTGCCAAAGGAAAGCACCGCGTCGGATACGTAGGTACGGGGCAGAAACGGGCCGGCGGCGAGCAGCGCGAGCACTGAAAGGCAGAACACCACGAACAGCGAACCACGCAGGCGGACACCCTCCCGGCGCATTGTCTCGATGAGTCCCGCCTTCATCCCCGATTCTCCCAGTCACTCGAAACCGTCACGGCCTTCGGTGCGGAATGCAGTATAGCCGCTGCAGGAACGGCATCCGTCTCCCGTAGGAGCGGGCCATGCCCGCGACTGTGCATTATGCGATCGCACATGGTCGCGGGCATGGCCCGCTCCTACAAGGGCGCGGCGAGGTCGATGCCCTTGATCTCCAGCACCAGTTCGCGCAACCGCTCGTCGGTTTCTCCGCGCGGGGGGTTCTCGGCCTGACGGCGGATGATCGGGCGGCTGCGGATCACCTCCAGCACCAGTTCGCAGGTGACCGGCTTCATTTCCTCGGCATAGCCGTACACCAGCGCCATGTCGCAGATGTTGTTGATCGCGCGCGGGATGCCGCGGCTGAAGTAATAGATGGCAGCGCGCGCGTAGCGGTCGAAGAGCTCCTCGGTCGACCCCGCCACGGCAATACGGTGGCGGATGTAGTTCTCGGTGCCCTCGAAGTCCAGCGGCGTGATGTGATGCTCGGCCGAGATGCGCTGCGCGAACTGCAGCATCTCGGGCAGCGCGATGGTCTCCTGCAGTTCCGGCTGTCCCACCAGCACCAGTTGCAACAGCAGCTCCTCGCCCACGTTCATGTTCGACAGCAGCCGCAGCTCCTCGAGCGTCTCGGCGTCCATGTTCTGCGCCTCGTCGACCACCAGCACCACGCGGCGCCCGGCCTTGTGCTCGTTGGCCACGAAGTCGAGCAGGCGATGATGCATGCTCACGTTGTCACGGTTGCCCAGCTCCAGGCCATAGGCGGTCAGGATCCAGGTCAGCAGGTCGCCGTAGTTGCGGTGGGTGTTGGTGACCACGCCGATGGTGAGGTTGCCATCCATGCTCCGCAGCAGGTGGCGGATCAGTGTGGTCTTGCCCGAGCCCACCTCGCCGGTGATCAGCGTGAAGCCCGCCTGGTTCTGCAGGCCGTACTTCAGCATCGCGAGCGCGATCGCGTGCTGCTTGCTCAGGAACAGGAATGCGGGGTCGGGGGTCAGGGCAAAGGGCTTGCGCGTGAGACCATAGTATTCGAGATACATCGAGATCCTGTTTCCTTGAATCCGGCCGCCGGGAGCGCAGCCGTTACCGGTTCGGGGCCAAGACTATAGCGTTGGCCGCGATCCGCGCAACTTCGGGGCCCTGTGCTACATTTCCGTAGGAGCGGGCCATGCCCGCGACTGTGTCTTATGCAATTGCACATGGTCGCGGGCATGGCCCGCTCCTACACACGCCCCACACCGTAGAGCCATCGGACAGAACCCCTGCAATGAAAGTCATGGTCACCGGCACTGCCGGCTTCATCGGCAATGCCCTCGCGATCCGCCTGCTCGAGCGCGGCGACGAAGTGCTCGGCGTCGACAACCTGAACGACTACTACGACGTGCAGCTCAAGCGCGACCGGCTGGCGCGCATCAGCAGCCACCCCGGCTTTCGGGACGCGCGCATCGACATCGAGGACCTGGCGGCCATGACCCGGGTGGTGAAGGACTTCCGCCCCGAGCGCGTGGTGAACCTCGCCGCCCAGGCCGGCGTGCGCTACTCGCTGACCAATCCGCACGCCTACATCTCGTCGAACATCCAGGGCTTCATGAACATCCTGGAGCTGTGCCGTCATCACGGGGTCGAGAACCTGGTCTATGCCTCCAGCAGCTCGGTCTACGGCGCCAACACGCGCATGCCCTTCTCGGTGCACGACAACGTCGACCACCCGGTGAGCCTGTACGCGGCCAGCAAGAAGGCCAACGAGCTGATGGCCCACACCTACAGCCACCTGTACGGGTTGCCGACCACGGGGCTGCGCTTCTTCACCGTCTACGGCCCCTGGGGCCGGCCCGACATGGCGCTGTTCATCTTCACGCGCAAGATCCTGGCCGGCGAGCCGATCGACGTCTTCAACTACGGCCAGCACCAGCGCGACTTCACGTATATCGACGACATCGTCGAGGGCGTGATCCGCACCCTGGACCAGCCCGCCGCCCCCAACCCCGACTGGCAGGGCGACGCGCCGGATTCCGCGACCTCGAAGGCGCCCTACCGCCTCTACAACATCGGCAGCAACAACCCGGTGGAGCTGCTGCGCTACATCCAGATCCTCGAGGATTGCCTGGGCCGCAAGGCCGCGAAGAACCTCCTGCCGCTGCAGCCCGGCGACGTGCCCAACACCTACGCCGACGTGGACGCGCTGATGCAGGACGTGGGCTACAAGCCCGCGACCCCCATAGAGGAAGGCGTCGCCCGCTTCGTGGAGTGGTACCGCGGGTATTACGCGTAGGAGCGGGCCATGCCCGCGACCAAAAGCCCGCCGCACAAGAGATCGCGGGCATGGCCCGCTCCTACGAGCAAGCTCTGCCTGCTGCTACCGATCGCCTACATGGCCGCCATCTTCGCGCTGTCCTCGATCCCGGACACCACCGCCCCCGAAACCGGCCTGGAACGCGCGCTGCACTGGGCATCACCGGAACTGCAGAACCTGCTGCACATCCCGCTGTTCGGCGGGCTGGCGTGGTGCTGGCACTGGGGCCTTCAGCCCTGGCTACGAAGCAAATCCTGGCGCCTTTGCGCGGCCCTGGCCGTGACGCTCGCCTACTCGGTTCTCGACGAAGTCCACCAGCTCGGCGTGCCCGGGCGCTTCGGCTCGCTGACCGATGTCGCCCTGAACGCGATCGGCGCCGTGCTGGCGCTCGCCGTGGTCGCGGCGCGCCGGCACGGCAGAGACTCCGCCTCGCGATGAGCGCCAAGGCCGTCGGCCGGCACCCGGGGAGCCGTCAGCTTTTTTTACACCCCGGAGCGCGCGAGCGCCGCCCCAATGCCCAACTGGCTGAAAACCAAGCGTGACGAGCCATTGGCACAGTTCCCGCATGGATTTTCCCCGAACATGAGGCCAGAGCACGCCGTTCTGGATTTGCGCAGTAGCCAGTTGCAGCGTCCATTGCCGACCCGATGCATCCGACACCTATCGAACGTCTGACAACCGCCATGCAGGAGCACGGTGTCACCAGCGCGCAGCTGGCAGCACGGCTCGGCATCGCCACGGCCACGGTCAATGACTGGCTCGCGGGGCGCAGCCCCATTCCCGCCGCCGGGTTGCGCGAGCTCGAATCGATTCTGGGGCTCGAGCCGACCGCGGCGGATGCGAACCCGCGACCGACGCGGCTGGATCCGCGCATCGAACAACTGATCCAGCTCGCCAAGGGTTTCGACGCGCTCGGCGAGGGCGGTGCCCCCGACGCAACCGCCCCGGATACCCCGCGCGACGAAGCCGGCGATATGCCACTGCATGTCGTCATCCAGCGCGCCATCGTAAAGACGCGCCGGACAACGGGCCTCACCCAGGCCGAAATCGCCGCCAGGATCGGCGTTTCCGCCCCCCTGCTGTCGCAATGGGTCAGGGGACACCGCCCGATCCCCGACCAGCACCTGCTCGATCTCGCCAAGGTGCTGGGCCTGGACTTCCGCGGCGAACTGATCCGCCACTTCCGCGGTCTCGCGGAGGACCGACCGGCGCAAGACCGCGAGTTGGCCACGCTCATCGCCAACCTGAATGAGGAAGCCAAGGCACCCCTGCTGAGGCTGCTGCAGCGCCTGCAGGCCAAATGACGCCCGCCGTGCCGCGGCGTCCGTGACGACCGGGTAACGAGGGTGTCGCAAATCGCTCCGGCAACCGGAGATATCGCGACGATCAGGGCGTAGGCGGCCATTGCCGCGATGTCGCGCACCCATTTGCGACACCCTCCAACACCGCCCGCACTTCCATCGCATCGACGCTTCAATAGGGCGCAGCGACTTCCCGCCTGAATATCGCCGCAAAAACTCAGTTGTCGGCTATTTTTACAATTAGCCCATCAATGCGTGCGCAGAAAAATATATCCACCTGTTTAAAAAGTAAATTTATATTTTGGCTCTATTATTGCTTATATACATTCAAGTGATCCGGTTCGTAAACTGAACCCAAAGCACACCCAAGATTGCGCTTCAAAGCACGGGATAACGGTCATGCGCCCTGCCAAATTGCTCATCCCGGCCGCCTTGGCCGCCGCCATAGCGCTGTTTTCGGCGACCTGTGGTGCAGCGCCAATCCACTACGGGTACCCGTCGCTGGAAAAGGGCTCGGCCCTGTGGACTTTCAGCAAACCGTCGCGGGTGCGCCCGCACAGGGGTGTCAAAGCGAGTGCGGCCGGGTGCACAACGGAGGTCACAACCAGCAGTAGCGGCCGATCGGCGACCCGTCGCGGCGGATCGCAGCGAACATTCGCGGGCTTGACGCGTTCCGGCAAGGGCAAGACCAAATCCACCCCCAAATCCACGACGCTGCCATGCAGTGAACCGGCAACGCCAGGTCTCGACAGCGGGTCGCCCGAACTACCGGACCTGAATGACCAGAAAATACTCCCGATCGTCTTCGGACCGAGGGTATTCGGAGACGAAGGCAATCAGCCCCCGTCAAGCCAGAGCAATCATCAACCGGGGACCGGTATCCCGCCCTTCGGGCCGCCCGCATACCCGGGCGGCGGGACCGGTGAAGAAGGGGTTTCGGGAAGCGGCACGCCCAGAGACGAGCACGACCCTGCCTTTCCGATCGTCTTCCCACCCATTGACTTCGGACACGGTCTTCCGGGCCCGCTCGGGATGGAAATCCCGATTCCCTTCGGGCTCACGGGTCCGATGCCGACAGGTCGGCAGGCACAGCCGTCAGGCGTCCCGGAGCCCGCAAGCCTCGCGCTGCTGGGGCTAGGTCTCGCCGCCCTCGGCTACCAGCGGCGCAAACGGTACGCGCCCCCAACCCCCTGAAACAACGGGAAATCGTCGCGCCGCCCAACGCCGACCCGCCGGTCAGAGCATAGGAGCGGCCCATGCCCGCGATATCGCGCGCATGACGCGCTCCTGCAACGTTTCGGTCAATGTCGCGCGTGTCTTTTTTGCGATGCCTGTCACGGCGACCCCGGCGCTGCCTGACTAAGCTGCTCCTACGCAACAGGCAGGCCCCCAATCGCTGCCGGTATTCGCCGCGAACGCACAGCTGTATCGGAGCAGGCAATGCATACCAGGAACCGCAGAGTTCAAAATGGCCGCAAGACCTTCCGTCACACCCGCCTCTCCCAGGCGCTGAAGGCGGTACTGGTTGCCGGCCTTCTGGGCGGCACAGGCGCACTGGCGCATGCCGCTCCGGGCAAGCCGTGGAAACAGGGGCAGATCCTGGTCAAGCCCAAAGCGGGCTTGCCGGAAGGCGAGTTCGACAGGATCCTGCAACGCAAGGACACGCAAGCCCGCACCAAGTGGAGAACGGGCAATCGTGCATTGCACGTTGTCGCGGTTTCTCCGGAATCCGAAGAAGCCCTCGTGCGGGCCCTTTCCCAGGACCCCAATATCGAGTTCGCCGAACTGGACATGGCCGTGCCGCTCAGCGCAACGACCCCGAACGACACCCGCTACAGCTATCAATGGCACCTGCCGAAGATCCAGGCACCCGCGTCATGGGACAGCTCTAAGGCCGACAACATCGTCATCGCCGTGCTGGACACGGGGGTCGATGCGGCACACCCCGATCTGTCCGGCAAACTGCTGCCGGGCTGGAACGCCGCAGACGGCGGTTATGACACGTCGGACATACACGGCCACGGCACGGCCGTGGCCGGCACGGCTGCGGCACACACCAACAACGCCAACGGAGTGGCCGGCGTGGCGTGGAATGCAGCCATACTGCCGGTGCGCATCACCAACAGCAGTGACGGCTATGCGTACTGGAGCGACATCGCGCGCGGCCTGACGTGGGCAGCGGATCAGGGCGCCGATGTCGCCAACATCAGCTACGGCGTGTCCAACAGCGCCACCGTTGCCAATGCCGCGCAATACATGCGCAGCAAGGGCGGCGTGGTCGTGGTTGCGGGCGGCAATGACGGCGTCGACCCCGGCTATGCCAACAGCCCCCACATGATCACCGTCTCGGCCACAGACAGTTCCGATGCCAAGGCGTCGTGGTCGAATTACGGGGCGCTCATCGATGTGGCCGCGCCGGGCGTCTCGATCCAGACGACCAGCAGAGGCGGAAGCTACGCAAACTGGAGCGGCACGTCGTTCGCCTCGCCCGTCACCGCAGGCGTGGTGGCGGAGATCATGGGCGCGAACCCGACGCTGTCAGCCGATCAGGTCGAGCAGATCCTGGAAAACTCGGCCGACAAGATCGCCGGCGACATCCACCCCTACTACGGCCATGGCCGGGTCAACGCCGCGGCAGCGGTCGCAATGGCGCTCAGCAATACAACGGTCACGGTCGACAGCGAAGCGCCTTCGGTCAATATTTTCTCGCCGGGCAGCGGCAACAGCGTCAGCGGGCTGGTGCGAGTCGACGTCAATGCCAGCGACGACGTGGGCGTGACCGAGGTGTCGCTCTACGCCAACGGCCAGCTGATCGGCACCGACGGCACCGTGCCCTACCAGTTCAGCTGGGATTCGAAGCAGGTGGCCGACGGTGCGGTCACGTTGAGCGCCCGCGCGGTCGATGCGCAGGGCAACGAAGG
>JAGPES010000124.1:0-6326 GCA_018057015.1 Pseudomonadales bacterium
CTATGTCGCTCACCACAACACCAACCCCAAGCCGTTCATCTGGACCAAGAGCGCTCGCGACATCCTGCAGAAGGTCATTCGTGCCAACAACCGCTTAAGTTCCAAACAGAATGCAACACTACACTAGCGCCGCGCCCTTGATGCCGGAACCGGCGAGGCGCAGGTCCTCGCCCAACCCGATCGCCTTGAAGGCACGGCAGTCGGCGCGCAGCACATCGGAGAGCAGCGTTGCGCAGTCCGCGTCCCGCGCGGCGGGCGCGTCCGCGGCGAATTCGTCGATGGCGTCCAGGGCATAGCTGGTCACCAGCGTCTTCGCCTGCTTCGCGAAGGTGGCGCGGGCATCGAACAGGTCGAGGCCCACCAGCCGGCCGTTGATCGCGAACGCCGCACCGCACTGCTCCACGGCCGGTCGCAAGGCCTGCACGAAGTCGTCCAGCCGTTTCGCGTGGGTCTCGTACATCGCGGCGGCCGCAGCGGTGCTCGATTCCGCCTGCATGCGGCTCGCCTTCAGGCTGATCTCCTCCCACACCGAGCCCTGGTCGCTGCGCCGGCTGCCGCTGTCGGCCAGCGAGGAGCTCACGTCGGCGAGCTTGCGCGCGCGCCCCCTGGCGAAGTGCGCGCGTTCGGCCGAGGCGAAGGCCATCGACTCGTGGCGCCAGCGCCCGGCCTCGACGCACGAGACCGGGATCACCAGTTCGCTCGCGGCAGCGACGAGGATGCTCAGGTTCACGATGCGGTTCTGCTTGGCGCCCACGAGTTCCTCGCCGTCGAGCAGCAGCACCGGGCGCGCCGCGCCGTTGACGAGCTTGAGCTCCGGCACGCTGCCGTGCTCGGAGACCTCCGTGACGCGCGCCTGCCCCGTCGCGAGCGCCTCGCCCAGGGTGAGGTAGGCGGGCTCGCCCGCCGCGCCGCCCAGCAGCGGAAACATGGTGAGATTGGCGTGCGTTACCGGGGTGCCGACAGCGAGGCCGGCAAGGCTGGTTTCGAGGATGGTCATGGGTGCTCCTGGGGTTTGCGGGCCTTGGAGCGGCAGTATGCGGAGGGGGGAGCCTCAGGGGGTGAGGCTGTGGGGGCCACATTTGCGTGGGTCGGCATTCATGCCGACTGGTGCCCTGCCGAATGCTGGTGTCGCCATGAATGGCGACCCACAGAATGGCGACCCACAAAATGGCGACCCACACCCACAGAATGGCGACCCACAGAATGGCGACCCACAAGGGAGTTGTCGGGCCGAAGAGGGTGCCTCAAGACCGGATTGACTCGGCGTAGGAGCGGCCCATGGCCGCGATATCGCGGGCATGGCCCGCTCCTACAACCCGTCGTTCAGGCTCGCACCGGGTTTAGCGACGCCATCTGAAGCCCGACCTACGGGCCGACCTACGGCCCGACGTAGTGCGCGCGCTGCTCCTTGATCCAGATGCCATCGAGGTCGAAGGAGAGCTGACGCTGGTGCTTGATCGACAGCAGGTGCACGGCACCATCGATCAGGGCGTACAGCAACAGGTAATCGTCGAAAACGTACTGTCGCAAATCGGCATCCGGCGCCCGGGCGCGCAGGCGCTCGAGCGCGAGGGTCGATTCCAGCGACCTGCTCTCGACGGCCAGCAGGCGCACTCCGATGGCGGGAAACCGCTCGAGGTTGGGGATCACGCTTTCGAGCAAGGCATCGAGGAGCTCGTCGAAGGATCGGATCGCATCGACATCCCGGAGAAAGCCCTCGATTGACTCGAGGTTGCGCTCAAAATTCGCAGTGACCCGAACGCCCGGCTTGCGCGCCACGCCGCATCCCCCTGCCGATCAGCGCGCGCGGCGCCTCTTGAACCCCTGGACCGCGGCCCGGGCCGAGCGGGTCCGGCCGGCCTCGACGTCATCGAGCCCCCTGGCAGCCTCGTCGAGGAGCAGCAGGTGAATGCGCTCGCGCTCGAGCCGGTGGTAATAGTCGAGCCTGGCGGCATCGATCAGCGCGACGTAGCTCTCACCGTTCTTCGTGATGATCTTTTCGGCGCCGGCCTTGGCCTGGTCGGCCAGGTCCGACAGCGTGGCGCGAGCCTGTGACAGCGGAACCACATCCCGGGGCGATATCGACATGCGCGATCTCCCGACCGTTCAATGTACAAAATAGCGTACAGGATATGACCGCCACGCCATAGCCCCCCGGCTTTTCGGATCAGAAGACAAGCGTCTGCCCGATCGCCGGGATCTCGAGCTGCGCCGCCTTGCGGTTCTCCCGCTGCCAGATCTCGCGCAGCAGCTGCGGCGGCTCGCGCAGGTCCTCGTCGGTGAGCTTGAAGGTGCCCCAGTGCATCGCGACGAAGCGCGCGGCGCCGAGTGCCGCGAAGGCCTTCACGGCGTCCTCGGGATCCATGTGCTGCTCGCGCATGAACCAGCGCGGCGCGTAGGCGCCGATGGGCAGCATCGCGGCGTGGATCTCGCCGCAGCGCTGGCCGATCCCGGCGAAGCCGTCGAACCAGGCGGTGTCGCCCGAGTGGTAGAGGCGGATGCCGCCGCGCTCGACGACGAAGCCGCCCCACCAGCTGGCGTTGGTGTCGGCGATGCCGCGCCGGCTCCAGTGCTGCGCCGGCACGAAGGTGATGTCGAGCCCGGCGATGCGCTCGGTCTGCCACCACCGCATCTCGACCACGCGCCCGAGGCCCGCGCGGCGGAACCAGCCGCCCAGGCCGTGCGGCACCACGTACACGGGATCGGGGCCGAGGCGCTTCAGCGTCGGCGCATCCATGTGGTCGCGGTGGTTGTGCGTGACCAGCACCGCGTCGATGCGCCGCGGCAACGCGTTCCAGTCGAGCCCCGGCGGCACGTTGCGCGGCACCACGCCGCCCAGCGTCGGCGACAGCACCGGGTCGATCAGCGCGCTGCTGCCCCCGAGCTGCAGCAGGAACGAGGCGTGGCCGATCCAGGTCAGCGCGTCGTGCGTCGCGCGGCGCAGCCGGGCGCCGTCGTTCGCCACGAAGGGCACCGGCACGCCGGTGGCGGGGCTGCGCGCGCGCTTTTCCTCGTGCAGGCCGAGCTGCCAGCGCAGCAGTTCGCCGACGCCGGCAACGCGCTGGCTGCCGTCAAGATTGGTGTAGCGCATGGGATCGGGATGCCATCCGGATCGAACGAAAATGTTGACGATGCTGCGCGCGCCCGTGACAGCGGCAGCACGTCGCCAGCGGCCATTGTCCCTGAAAACGCCAAAGAGGGGACGGGGGGGACTAGAATTCCTCCGTCCCCTCTATGGACGAGGATCGCGTCGATGGACCGCACCGAACGCTTCTACAAGATCAACCAGCTGCTCGATGACGGGCGCGTGGTGAGCTTCGAGCGCATGCGCGAGGCCTGCGAGGTGTCGCGCGCCACGCTGCAGCGCGACCTCGAGTACATGCGCACGCGGCTCAACGCGCCGATCACCTGGGACCGCGAGCGCAACGGTTACTGCCTCTCGCGCGAGGCGCCGCAGGTCGGGGCGCAGTACGAACTGCCGGGGCTGTGGTTCAACTCGCAGGAGATCCACGCGCTGCTGACCATGCAGCACCTGCTGGCGAACCTCGACCCCGGCGGGCTGCTGGCACAGCACATCGAGCCGCTGCAGCTGCGCCTGAACACGCTGCTCGGCGCGACGCAGGATCCGGTGGGCGAGATCGGCCGCCGCGTGCTGGTGGTGGGCACCGGCAAGCGCACGCTGAAGCTCGCGCACTTCGAGCGCGTGGGCTCGGCGCTGCTGCGGCGCAAGCGGCTGCACATCAGCTATTTCGCGCGCAGCACCGGCGAGACCACGGGGCGCGAGGTCTCGCCGCTGCGCCTCGTGCACTACCGCGAGAACTGGTACCTGGACGCGTGGTGCCACCTGCGCAATGACCTGCGCAATTTCGCGGTCGACTCGATCGTGGACGTGGACGTGCTCGAGCGGCGTGCGAGGGACATCGCGCGGCGCACCGTCGAGAGCGTGCTCGGCCCCGGCTACGGCATCTTCGCCGGCAACGCGGTGGCAACCGCGCAGCTGCGCTTCACGCCCGAGCGCGCGCGCTGGGTGGGCGCCGAGAGCTGGCACCCGCACCAGCGCGGCGAGTACGAACCCGACGGCAGTTACCTGCTGCGCGTTCCCTACGCCGACGACCGCGAGCTGATCATGGACATCCTGCGCTACGGCGCCGACTGCGAGGTGGTGGGGCCACCGGCACTGCGCAAGGCGGTGGCACGCGAGTTGCGCGAGGCTGCGGGACGTTACGGGTAGACGGGGAGCCCGACGCGCTCGATGTGATCGCGCAGCGACGGGAGACTGATCGATGCGAAGGGTTTTACATCGAAATGATAGGGCAGCGGCAACTCGTCGAGTTCGGCGGCGATTGCTTCCGCCCCGAGGTCATCGACATCGCCCCAGAGCGCAAGGTCCACGTCCGACCGCGGCGTGTGGGTACCCTTGGCTCGGGATCCGAAGAGACGCACGGCCAGGATCTCGGGATGACGCCTGAAGACCTGCTTGATCAGTTTCAGCTCTCGCCCCGTCAGTGCCGGGGCGTTCATTTGAGCGCTTCCACTACGAGGAATTCGTGCAGATCCTCGAGCGCCGGCAGATAACGCGCTGCGATGGCATCCACGGCCTTCTCGAACACGGCGAAGTCGTAGGTGTGTGACAGCAAATTGCGATGATCGAGCATATCGATCCATCCCTGCCCGTCAGCGAGCACCCTTGCGACATACGCGTCCTTGAGGACCTGGCGCGGGGTGAGCGGGCTGATGATCAGGCCGCCTGCCTCCAGGAAATCCTTGATCGTCTTCCATGCCAGCTCGAACGTGTACTCGAAGCGCTGGATGACACCTTCCTTTTCGAGATTCGAAAGCACGCCCGGACCCCGCTCCAGCGCCTCGCGCAGCAGGACCAGCGCGCGGTCGAAGTTTTGGAATCGTTGCTTCCAGCGAATGTCGGAGCTCATGGGCCGAAGTGTAGTGATCCCGACGCAACGCGTACAGGACCCGCAAGCCAGCGCCTCAGCGGCCCGTGCAGTTCGCGTAGAGCACCGCGGTGGCGGGCCAGTCGGAGAAGATCGCCGCGATGCCGGCATCGCGCGCGAGCACGTCCAGCACGCGGTAGGTGTCGCCGTCGTTGCGGATCACGCGGCGGATGCTCCCGTAGTAGAAGCCGCCGCCCTCGGCCAGCGGCCCCGAGCGTTCCAGCGTCCACGTGACCAGGCGCAGGCCCGCGGCGCGCGCCGCGCGCGCGTAGGCCGAGGACACGATGCGATCGCCGTCGAGCGCGAGCAGCACCGGCATCGGCGGCGCCAGCGTGCGCACGCCCGCCGACTTCAGCTCCGGCATCGAGGGCCGCCAGGTCGCGGGGTCGTTGGCGTCGAAACCCTGCTGCTCCTCGTAGCGGCCGTCGAGCCACACCGCGCGCCGGCCGAAGGCGGGGTACTCGCGCAGCCAGAACGCGATATCGGACAGCGCGAAGGATTGCGGCGCCACCTGCGCGGCATCGACGCCGGCGGTGCGGTATTCCTCGATCATCTGCCGCGCGTAGCGTTCCTGCGTGTAGTCGCCGCCGAAAGGCATGGCGACTTCGGGCGCCTTCAGCTCGGGCGTCATCGCCACGCCGAGCGCGCGCAACTGCGCGATGCTCTCGCGGTGCGTCACCAGCGTGCCGCACTGCTCGCCGCCGCCCGCGAGGTACGCGTCCACGGTGGTGGCCGCGGGGTCGGCGCTGTCGCGCCGGGCGCAGAGCGTGCGCAGTTGCGCGAGCACGAGGTCGCTCGCGCAGCAGCGCGCGCTCGCGCGACGCCCGGAGGCCGGGTCGGCCGGCGTGAAGGGCTGGCTGCATTTCGCGGCGAGCGGTGTCTGCAGGATGTTGGTGGTGGTGTGCAGGTCGCATTGCGAGTGGCGGCACACCAGCTCGCGATCGCGCGTGAAGGTCACGTCGCATTCGACCACGCCGGCCCCCTGTGCCGCGGCGGCGGCGTAGGACTCGCGCGTGTGCTCGGGAAAGCCGAGCGGGGCGCCGCGGTGGCCGATCACGAACGCCGTGGGAACGGGCGGGCGCTCGAGGCAGGCCTGCAGCCGCTGGCGCAGGTCTCCCGGCGGCAACGCCGCGACGAGGCGGGCCGGGCGGTCGTGAAGACCGCCGGGCTGCGCCGCCGCCGCGAGGGGCAGCAGGATCCAGAACATGGCGAGCAGGCGAAAGACGGGGTTCACGGCGCGGCGAGCCTCTTCGGCAGCGTTCCGCGGTGCATTCTGCGCCGCCATTGTGTCAGTCCCGCCATGCGGGATTGCCCGACTCCTGGTCAAGATTCAATCCGCCCGATCCCGGCCTGACATCGAACGTTGGCCAGCGCGCC
>JAGPES010000124.1:6426-8389 GCA_018057015.1 Pseudomonadales bacterium
GCCAGCGCGCCGGCAGCGGCGCCATGCCGAGCGCGGCGCCGAGCAGGCAGGCGGTATAGCGCGAGAGCCGCTCGGGTGCGGGCGCGGATGCAGGGCGGACGGATTGCGGCATGGTCATGGGCGACGCGCTCGTCGGGTTGGCACGCCCATTGTCGCGCCCCTGCAGCCTCAGGAGGTGAGGCCGTGCGCGCGACCGGCCTCGGGAGCGCGCGCGCATCGCGGGCATGGCCCGCTCCTACATGGTTGGGCGGGCTGCGGCGCTGCAAGGCGCCGAAGCCGTCTCGCGCAGTTGTTCGCTCATCGATGCAGCCCCGCGTCCGGTTCGTTATCGTGCGGCGGCTTTCAGCACGTCGGGCAAGGCTCGGTCGGCAGTCCGCGCGCCAGCCAGCCGGGTCCGGCCGCGCTGCCAGCCATGCCCTCGTCGACGTTGTGGACCTGCGTGAAGCCGTTGCGCTCGAGCAGTTGACGGGCCATCGCCGATCGCCGGCCGGTGCGACAGATCAGCGCCACCGGCCGGCTGCGGTCGTCGCGCAGCAGCGCCGCCACGTCGGCGACGAAGCCGCTGTCGCCCTGCGGATGCCCGGTCACGCTGATGCGCGCCGCACCGGGCGCGACCCCGGTCTGTTTCCATTCGGCCGGCGTGCGCACATCGACGAGCACCACGCGCTGCTCGCGCGCCGCCTGCAGCGCCTCTTCGGCGCTCATGTCGGCGGCCTGCGCCGCGCCACCCAGGGCCAGCACCAGCGCGGGCGCCAGCAGGAACGATCGTGAGTTCATCGCATTTCCTCCCGTACCGCCGCGCGCGAGCTTTTCCCCGGCGGCGTGGGAGCCTATCATGCGCCGGCTCACATACCCGTTTCAAACCCGCCAAGCGGAGACACCCAGGCCCCATGAGCGACTACACGAAAATTCTCCTCGAAGAACACGAGATGCCGACGCGCTGGTACAACATCGTCGCCGACCTGCCCGAGCCCCCGCCGCCTCCACTGCACCCGGGCACGCTGCAGCCGGCCACCGCCGAGGATTTCGCGGCCCTCTTTCCCAGGGCCCTGATCGAGCAGGAGATGAGCGCGGAGCGCTACGTCGACATCCCGCAGGCCGTGCTGGACGTCTACCGCCTGTGGCGGCCGAGCCCGCTGTTTCGCGCGCGCCGGCTCGAGAAGCTGCTCGATACCCCCGCGAAGATCTTCTACAAGTACGAGGGCGTGAGCCCCGCGGGCTCGCACAAGCCCAACACCGCGGTGCCGCAGGTCTGGTACAACGCGCAGGAAGGCATCCGCAAGCTGACCACCGAGACCGGCGCTGGCCAGTGGGGCAGTTCGCTGGCCTTCGCGTGTGCGCAGTTCGGCCTGGAGTGCGAGATCTGGCAGGTGGCGGCCTCCTACCGCGCCAAGCCCTACCGGCGCACCATGATGGAGATCTGGGGCGGCAAGGTGCACCCCAGCCCCTCCACCGTCACCGAGTTCGGCCGCTCGCTGCTGGCGCAGGATCCCGATCACCCGGGCTCGCTCGGCATCGCCATCTCGGAGGCGGTGAGCGAGGCGCTGAAGCACCCCGGCACGCGCTACGCGCTGGGCAGCGTGCTCAACCACGTGCTGCTGCACCAGACTATCATCGGAGAAGAGGCGCTGCTGCAGCTCGCCAAGGTGGGCGAGACGCCCGACGTGCTGGTCGGCTGCACCGGCGGCGGCTCGAACTTCGGCGGCCTCGCTTTCCCGTTCCTGCGCGAGAAGCTGGCCGGCCGGATGAACCCGGTGATCCGCTGCGTGGAGCCCACCGCCTGCCCCACGCTCACCAAGGGGCAGTACCGCTACGACTTCGGCGACACCGAGGGCCTCACCCCGCTGATGAAGATGCACACGCTGGGTGCGCGGTTCATCCCCGAGCCGATCCACGCCGGGGGCCTGCGCTACCACGGCATGGCGCCGCTGGTCTCGCACGTCTACAACCTGGGCCTGGTCGA
>JAGPES010000125.1 GCA_018057015.1 Pseudomonadales bacterium
GCCTGGTGTCCTTCGCCGTGCACTGGATCAAGGCCGAGATGCACGAGTACATCCTGCGCAACTGGCGCATCGTGAAGATCGCCACCACGAAGTCGCAGCGCAAGCTGTTCTTCAACCTGCGCAGCGCAAAGAAGAGCCTCGGCTGGCTGACCAACGACGAAGCCGCGGCGATGGCAAGAGATCTCGGCGTCGACGTCGACGAGGTCCGGCGCATGGAGGGCCGCCTGGCCGCGGCCGACGTCGCTTTCGATGCCGGCACCGACGATGACGACGACGCGGCGCAGTTTGCGCCCGTGCACTATCTCGAGGACCGTCGCTTCGACCCCGCGCGCGAGCTCGAGGACAGTGACTGGGAGGCGTCCAGCCAGGAGCGGCTCGAACAGGCCCTGGAGTGCCTCGACGAGCGCAGCCGGCAGATCGTGCAGAGCCGCTGGCTCAGCGAGGACAAGGCCACGCTGCACGAGCTTGCGGCCCGCTATGGCATATCCGCGGAGCGGATCCGCCAGCTGGAACAGGGCGCGCTGGGCAAGTTGCGTGCCTCGATGCTCGCCTGAGGCGGGCCCGACCCCGTCGCCCCCCGGTCAACCCGGCTCGTCAGTGAGCAGATCCGTCATCGTTTGCGCTGCGCTGGGGGCCCTCCTCGCGGTGGGTGCGGGTGCTTTCGGTGCGCATGGCCTGCGCGAACAGCTGGAGCCCGCGGCACTCGCGGCCTGGGCGACCGCGGCCGACTACCAGATGTATCACTCGCTCGCCCTGCTCGCGCTCGGCCTGGCGGCCCCCGCGGCGCTCGCGCCCCGCTGGCACCGCGTCGCGATCGTGTGCTTCGCGGTTGGCATCGTGCTGTTTTCGGGCAGCCTCTACCTGCTGGCGCTGAGCGGCATTCGCGCCCTCGGGATGATCACGCCGCTGGGCGGGGTGCTGTTCCTGCTGGGCTGGGCATCGGTCGTCGCCGGAGCGTGGCGCAGTGAGCACTGAGGAACAGGCGCCACACGAACGCCCGATCCGCAGTTTCGTCCGTCGCCAGGGTCGCTTCACGCCGGCGCAGCGCGAGGCGTTAGACTCGCTGTGGGCCGGGCGCGGGCTGGAGCCCGGCGACACCCCGCTCGATCTTGCCGCGCTGTTTCCCGGCTGCGAGGCCTTCGTGGTCGAGATCGGGTTCGGCATGGGCCACACGCTGGTGGAGCTCGCCAGCCGTTCGCCGCGGACCGGCTTCGTCGGCATCGAGGTGCACCGGCCCGGGGTCGGCAAGCTGCTCGCGATGGCCGAGGAGCGTGGCCTGCGCAACATCCGCGTCTTCTGCCACGACGCGGTGCAGGTGCTCGAGCGCGCCATGCCCGACGCCGCGCTCGACGCGCTGCTGCTGTTCTTCCCGGATCCCTGGCACAAGAAGCGCCACCACAAGCGGCGGCTGGTGCAGCCGCCCTTCGTCGAACTGGTGCAGCGCAAGCTGAAGCCGGGAGGCCTGTTCCACCTGGCGACCGACTGGGAAGACTACGCCGCGCAGATGCTCGAGGTGGTCGAGTCCGTGCCCGGATGGCTCAACCTCGCCGGCGCGGGATGCTTCTCGCCGCGGCCCGAATCGCGTCCGCTGACGCGCTTCGAGCAGCGCGGCATGCGCCTCGGGCACGGGGTGTGGGACCTGCTGTTCAGAAGAACGCCTCCAGCACCGTATTGAGGTGACGAAAGCCGCGCGCCGTCGTGCACAGGCGTCCGGCTTGCGCCACCAACAGTCCGCTCGAGCGCAGCGCCTCGACGCGCGGCGCGATGGTCGCGTACGCCAGCCCGGTGCACGCTTCGAACTGCGCGACGCTCGCGCCCTCGCACAGGCGCAGGGCATTCATCAGGAACTCCAGCGCGAGCTCGTCGCGGGGCACCACGGTGTCGCTGCGGATCGACGCCGCCGCTCCCGCGAGGTAGTCCCCGGGCACGCGGGTCTTGCGCGTGCGCATCACTCTGCATTGCGCAGGCAGCGTGAGCTTGCCGTGCGCACCCGCGCCGATGCCGATGTAGTCCCCGAAGTGCCAGTAGTTGATGTTGTGGCGGCAGCGCTGGCCGGGTCGCGCCCAGGCCGAGACCTCGTACTGCTCGTAGCCGTGGCGCTCCAGCAGTTCCTCGCCGCGGTCCTGGATCTCGGCGAGCTGGTCCTCGGCGGGCAGCGCTGGCGGCGCGCTGTGGAAGGCCGTGTTCGGCTCCACGGTGAGCTGGTACCAGGACAGGTGCGGGGCCTCGTGGGCGATCGCCTGCTCGAGGTCTGCCAGCGCCATCGCGGGCGACTGTTGCGGCAGTCCGTGCATCAGGTCGATGTTGAAGCTGGCGAAGCCTGCGGCGCGCGCGGCCGCGATCGCCGCGTGCGCCTCGCGCGCGTCGTGCACGCGCCCGAGGGCGCGCAGGCAGGCATCGGCGAAGCTCTGCACCCCGATCGAGATGCGGCTCACGCCGGCGGCGCGATAGCCGCGAAAGCGCGCGGCCTCGGCGCTGCCGGGATTCGCCTCCAGCGTGACCTCGGCATCCGGCGCCAGCACGAGGCGTTCACGCACGCCTGCGAGCAGCGAGGACACCACCGCGGCGGGAAACAGGCTGGGCGTGCCGCCGCCGATGAAGATAGAGCCGATCCCGCGCCCGGCCACGAAACCCAGGTCCTGTTCGAGGTCATCCAGCAGGCGCGCCGCGTAGGCCGCGAACGGCGGCTGCGCCGTGCGCTGGTAGGAATTGAAGTCGCAATAGGGGCATTTGCGCTCGCACCACGGCAGGTGGATGTAGAGCGCGAGTGGCGGCGACGTCAGCACGGTTTGCCGAGGGCGAGCAGCAGCTGCCGGAGTGCCTGCGCGCGATGGCTGAGCCGGTTCTTGAGCTCGCGCGGCAGCTCGGCGGCCGAGCAGCCCTCGGCCTCGACCAGGAACAGCGGGTCGTAGCCGAAGCCGTTCTGGCCCGCCGGTGCCTGCAATATCCGCCCTCCCCAGCGCCCGGCGCAGATCAGAGGCACCGGGTCGGCGGGGTGGCGCAGCAGCGCGAGCACGCAGTGAAAGCGTGCGGTGCGCCGCGCCTCGGGCACGTCGACGAGCGCCGCGAGCAACTTGCGGTTGTTGGCCGCATCGTCCGAGGGCTCCCCCGCGTAGCGCGCCGAGTGCACTCCGGGCTCGCCGGCGAGCGCGTCGACCTCGAGGCCGGAATCGTCGGCGAGCGCCGGCAGGCCGGTGCGCGCGGCGGCGTGGCGCGCCTTGAGGATCGCGTTCTCGACGAAGCTGAGCCCGGTCTCCGCGACTTCCGGCACGGCGAAATCCGCCTGCGAGCGCACCTCGATGCCGCTGTCCGCGAGCAGCGCGCGCAGTTCCGCGAGCTTGCCGCGGTTGCCGGTGGCGATCACGAGTTCGCGCAGCTGCATCGTGCCGGTCTCAGTCGGCATAGAGTGCGTGGTTGAACTGCAGCACCAGCGGGCGCGCCTCGCCCGCCGGCAGGATCGCGATGTCGAAGTACTGCGTCTCGCCGGAGACGAAGTCGAACTCGGCGATGTAGTAGACGGCCTGCTCCTCGCGGATCTCGCGAAACCCGAGCGGCGTCTTGTGGATCAGGTCGCCCCGGGTGCCGCTCACCGCCGCGCTCACGGTGGCCGCATCGCCCGTGCCGCGGCGCACCGCGATGTTGATCAGCGCGCGGTCCTTCGCCCGCACGATGCCGTAGGCCGCGGCGACGTCGGGCTGCAGGAAGCTGCTGGAGAACACGCTGTAGTGCACTTCGAAGCTGCCGTACTGGCGCATCTCCGCGCGGGCGGCCGTCGCGAGCAGCGCGAGCAGCAGGGCGGCGGCCAGCGTGGTGAAGGGTGATCGGCGCGATTGGTGTTTCATCTGGTCACGTGGTAGATGGCGGTCACGCCGCAGAGATTGGGCAGCAGGCGCGAGGCCAGCGTGGCGCGCTGGTTCGCGTCGACCACGACGCGGTTGATGACGTGGATGTTCTTTGCCCGGCACAGCGCCTCGAAATCCAGCACGGTGCAGAAGTGGATGTTCGGCGTGTCGTACCAGGTGTAGGGCATGAAGCGCGAGACCGGCATGCGGCCCTTGCCCGCGATCTGCAGGCGGCAGCGCCAGTTGCCGAAGTTCGGGAAGGTGATGATGCATTCGCGGCCGATGCGCAGCATCTCGTCGAGGATGATGTGCGGGTAGCGCACCGCCTGCAGCGTCTGCGACATCACCACGGTGTCGAAGCTGCCGGTGCGGAAATTGTCGAGCCCGCGGTCGAGATCCTGCTCGATCACGTTGACGCCGCGCTCCAGGCACAGCGAGATCTTGATCGGGTCGATCTCGAGCCCGTAACCGCGCACCTGGCGGTCCTGCGTCAGCTCGGCGAGCAGGTTGCCGTCGCCGCAGCCGAGGTCCAGCACGCGCGCGCCGGGCCTCACCCACTGCTGGATGATGTCGAAATCAACCCGCATCGGCGCCGCTCCGTGCGCTGAGCCTTGCGTGCACCTGCTCCATGTAGCGCGCCAGGGCGTCGTGGTAGCGCGGGATCGGCAGCAGGAACGCGTCGTGGCCCTCGTTGGCCTCGATCTCGACGTAGCTCACGTCGCGGTGCGCGGCGAGCAGCGCGTCGACGATCTCGCGCGAGCGCCGCGGCGAGAAGCGCCAGTCGCTGGAGAACGAGACCACCAGGAAGCGCGCACGCGCGCGGCGGAAGCTCTCGACGGCATCGTCGCCGAAGTCGCGCGCGAGGTCGAAGTAGTCCAGCGCCCGCGTCATCAGCAGGTAGGTGTTGGCGTCGAAGTTGTCGGCGAACTGGTCGCCCTGGTAGCGCAGGTAGCTCTGCACCTGGAACTCGGCGTCGGCCTCGGACCCGGGGGCGAAGGAGCCGCTGCGCAGCTCGCGCCCGAACTTGTCGCCCATCAGCTCGTCGGACAGATAGGTCACGTGGCCGATCATGCGCGCGATCGCGAGCCCCTGGCGCGGCAGCGTGCCGTGCTCGAGGAACCAGCCGTCGTGGAACTGCGGATCGGCCACGATCGCCTTGCGCGCGATCTCGTTGAACGCGAGGTTCTGCGCCGAGAGCTTCAGCGCGGCGGCGATCACCACGCAGTGGCGCACGCGCCCGGGATGGTCGATTGCCCAGCGCATGGCCTGCATGCCGCCGAGACTCCCGCCGACCACCGCGGCCCAGCGCTCGATGCCGAGCAGGTCGGCGAGGCGGCGCTGCGTCGCGACCCAGTCGCGCACGCGCACCACCGGGAAGTCCGGCCCCCAGATGCGCCCCGTCGCCGGATTGACGCTGCGCGGCCCGGTGCTGCCGGCGCAGCCGCCGATGTTGTTCAGGCTGACCACGAAGAAGCGCGAGGTGTCGATCGGCTTGCCGGGCCCGATGCAGTTGTCCCACCAGCCAGGCTTGCGATCCTCGGGCGCGTGGTAGCCCGCGGCGTGGGCGTTGCCGCTCAGCGCGTGGCAGACCAGCACGGCGTTGGAGCGGTCCGCGCTCAGCGTGCCATAGGTCTCGTAGACGATGTCGTAGCCCGGCAGCGTGCGCCCGCAGGCGAGCTCGAGCGGCTCGTCGAAGCGCTGCGTGCGGGGCGTCACGATACCGACACTGCCGGCCGCTGCTCGCCGTTCCATGGTGCTGGGTCCGTTGGGGAGCGGGCAATCTAGCAACTGCGTGCTTTCCTGTTCAAGCGCGGGCGGGCGCGATGCCGAGATCCGGCGGGATGCGCGCGGGTGCACGGATCAGCGCGGTCTTGAGGCGGTTGCCGTGCCCGGTGGCGATTTGCACCGCGCTGGCCGCGACGCCGAACTCGCGGGCCAGGAAGCGGCACAGCCGCTCGTTCGCCGCGCCCTCGCTGGGCACGGCGCTGACGCGGATGCGCAGCCTCCCCCCGTGCTCGCCGATGATCCGGTCGGCCGAGGCGCGCGGCTGCACCTGGCAGCGCAGCGACAGCACCTCGCCCTGCCAGCGCCAGAACGGCCCGGTTTCGGCCATCAGAAGCCCAGCACCACGCCGCGCGGCAGCCCGACGCCCTGCGCCAGTCCGCGCAACAGGATCTCGAGCACGTTGATGAGGATGAACACGAGGATCGGCGACAGGTCCAGGCCGCCGAGCGGCGGCAGCAGGCGGCGCACCGGCGCCATCACCGGCTCGGTGAGCTGGTACAGCAGCGCGATCCCCGGGTGATGGCTCTGCGGCGCGATCCAGCTGAAAACGATCAGCAGCAGGATCCCGAAGAAATAGATGTTCAGCAGCAGCGAGGCGATGCCGAGCAGCGACCACGCCAGCAGCAGCAGCGGGTTGCCGATGGAGAAGCCGAGCAGCGCGAGCACGATCAGCGTCGCGACGCACTGGATCGCGAGTGCCAGCACCAGGCTCGCGCTGTCGAAGCGCCCCAGGGGCGGGATCACGCGCCGCAACGGTCGCAGCAGGGGACTCGTGACCTTCACGATGAACTGCGAGATCGGGTTGTAGAAGTCCGCGCGCGCGAGCTGCAGCAGCAGCCGGACCAGCACCGCGAACAGCATCACGCCAAAGGCGGTCTGGACCAGGTAGCGAAAGATTTCCGCGAAGGTTGCCATGAGTGCGCTGGTTCCCGGTTCAGGGCTGGCCGAGCTCGTCGGCGAGTTCGCGCGAGCGGTTGCTGGCCGCCTCGAGCGCGGATTCGAACACGCGGCGCAGGCCGCGTTCCTCCAGCACCCGCAGCGCGCGCTCGGTGGTGCCGCCGGGCGAGGTCACGCGCCGGCGCAGCTCCACCACGTCGACGTCGGTCTCCAGCGCCATGCGGGCCGCGCCCAGCGCCGTCTGCGCGGTGAGCTGGCGGGCGAGCGCCGGGTCGAGTCCCAGGTTCTCGCCCGCGAGTTGCATGGCCTCCATGACCAGGAAGAAATACGCCGGCCCGCTGCCCGAGACCGCGGTGACCGCGTGCATCGCCTCCTCGTCCTCCACCCAGGCCACGAAGCCGATGCTGGACAGGATCTCGTGCGCCGCCGCGCGCTGCTCCGCGCTCACGGCGGGCGTGGCGTAGAGGGCGGTGGCGCTCGCCTGCAGCAGCGCCGGCGTGTTGGGCATGCAGCGCACGATGGCGACCTCCGGTCCCAGCCACGACTGCAGCGAGGCGGTGCCTATGCCGGCGGCGATCGATATGACCAGCGAGCCGCGCCCGGCCACCGCCGCGGCGATGTCGCGGCAGGCGCTGCGCAGCTGCTGCGGCTTAACGGCCAGCACGACGATGTCGGCGCTGGCGGCGGTCTCGTGGTTGTCGGCGGAGGTGTGCACGCCGAGCGCCCCGAGCCGCTCGCGGCAGCCCGCGTCGGGGTCGCTGACGCGTATCGCGCGCGGATCCCAGCCGCGCGCGATGATGCCCCCGACCATGCTGCCGGACATGTTGCCGCCGCCGATGAAGGCGATGTTGCTGCGGGTCATCCGCGTCTCCCTGTCATGCGTTGAGTCTCCGGGCTCATCTTCCCCGCGGCCCGAACAGCGCGGTACCGATGCGAACCAGCGTCGCGCCTTCCGCGATGGCGGCCTCCATGTCATCGCTCATCCCCATGGACAGCGTGTCCAGTCCGGGGATGTCACGGCGCAGGCCAGCCAGGCAGCGCGCGAGACGCGCGAAGGGCAACCGCTGCGCATCCAGTCCCGCCGAAGGGGCCGGCAGCGTCATCAGGCCGCGCAGCCTGAGGCGCGGCAGCGCGGCGACCGCCGCCGCCAGCGCGGGAAGATCCTGCGGCGCCGCACCGCCCTTGCTCGCCTCGCCGGAAAGGTTCACTTCGATGCAGCAATCGAGCGGCGGCAGCTCCGCCGGGCGCTGCTCGCTGAGGCGCCGGGCAATGCGCAGCCGGTCAATGCCGTGCACCCAGTCGAAGCCGGCGGCGATCTCCGCGGTCTTGTTGCCCTGGATGCGGCCCACGAAGTGCCATGTTAACGGAAGATCCGCCAGCGCCTCGATCTTCGGCAGCGCTTCCTGAACGTAACTTTCACCGAATTGCGACAGGCCGGCCCCGTGGGCCTCGCGCACAATCGCCGCCGCGTGCGTCTTGCTGATGCCCACCAGCGTGACCGAGCCGGGCGCGCGACCGTGGCGCGCCTCCAGGCGGGCTATCTCCCCGAGCAGGGCCCGGGCTCGTTCGGCGATCGTGCTCATGCAGTCCCTCGCGGGCGTCGCGGTTGCGCTGGCGCAGCCGGCTGGTCCGTTTCCTTTACCGGTCGGTGGCGTGGTCTATTATACCGAAGGGGCGCGACATGACCCGCGGGACGTCGCGCATCGCTTCAACGCCGGGACAGCCCATGGATATCACCGAACTTCTCGCCTTCGCCGCCAAGCAGCGCGCCTCCGACCTGCACCTGTCGGCCGGCCTGCCGCCGATGATCCGCGTCGATGGCGATGTCAGGCGCATCAACCTGCCGCCGATGGATCAC
>JAGPES010000126.1 GCA_018057015.1 Pseudomonadales bacterium
CGACCTGCTGGGCGCGAGCGAGCGCGCGGTGCGCGAGCACCGTCATGAGCTGGGTCTGCGCCCGGTGTACAAGCGCGTCGACACCTGCGCCGGCGAGTTCGCCTCGGCCACCGCCTACATGTATTCCACCTACGAGGAGGAATGCGAGTCGGCGCCCGGCAGCCGTGACAAGATCATGGTGATCGGCGGCGGCCCGAACCGCATCGGCCAGGGCATCGAGTTCGATTACTGCTGCGTGCACGCGGCGCTCGCGATGCGCGAGGACGGGTACGAGACCATCATGGTCAACTGCAACCCCGAGACCGTCTCGACCGACTACGACACCAGTGACCGCCTCTACTTCGAGCCGGTGACGCTGGAAGACGTGCTCGAGATCGTGCACGTGGAGCAGCCCGGGGGCGTGATCGTGCAGTTCGGCGGCCAGACGCCGCTGAAGCTCTCGCGCGCGCTGTACGCCGCGGGCGTGCCGATCATCGGCACCACGCCGGATGCGATCGACCGCGCCGAGGATCGCGAGCGTTTCCAGCAGATGATAGAGAAGCTCGGGCTGTTGCAGCCGGCGAACGCGATAGTGCGCTCGGCGGAAGAGGCCGAGGAAGCGGCCGAGCGCATCGGTTACCCGCTGGTGGTGCGTCCCTCGTACGTGCTCGGCGGACGCGCGATGGAAATCGTGTACCGCGCCGAGGAGCTGCGCTCGTACATGCGCGAGGCGGTGCGGGTGTCGGAAGACTCGCCCATCCTGCTCGACCTGTTCCTGCGCGCGGCCGTCGAGGTCGACATCGATGCGGTCAGCGACGGCCAGCAGGTGGTCATCGGCGCGATCATGCAGCACATCGAGCAGGCCGGCATCCACTCGGGCGACTCGGCGTGTTCGCTGCCGCCCTACAGCCTGCCCGAGGACGTGCAGACCCAGATGCGCGACATCGTCGTGCGCATGGCGCGCGAGCTCGGCGTCGTCGGCTTGATGAACGTGCAGCTGGCGTGGCAGGAAGGCAAGGTCTACGTGATCGAGGTGAACCCGCGCGCCTCGCGCACTGTGCCCTTCGTGTCGAAGTGCATCGGGCGTTCGCTGGCAAAGATCGCCGCGCGCTGCCAGGCCGGCACCACGCTCGCGGCGCAGGGGTTCACCGCGGAGGCGATCCCGACGCTGTTCAACGTCAAGGAGTCCGTGTTCCCGTTCAACAAGTTCCCCGGCATCGACCCGATCCTCGGGCCCGAAATGAAGTCGACCGGCGAGGTGATGGGCGTGGGCGCGACCTTCGCCGAGGCCTTCCTGAAGGCGCAGATCGCTGCGGGCGAGGATCTGCCACGCGGCGGCGTGGCCTTCCTGTCCGTGCGCGAGGTCGACAAGCCCGGCGCGGTCGGCGTGGCGCGCGACCTGGTGTCGATGGGGTTCAGCCTGGTCGCGACGCGCGGCACCGCGGCGCTGATCCAGGCAGCGGGCATCCCGGTGGAGGTCGTGAACAAGGTGCGCGAGGGGCGTCCGCACATCGTCGACATGATCAAGAACGACCGTATCCAGCTGATCATCAACACCACCGAGGGGCGCCAGGCGATCGCGGATTCCTCTACGATCCGCTCCAGCGCGCAGGCCCACAACGTTTACTACACCACCACGCTCGCCGGCGGCGAGGCGGTCTGCATGGCACTGCGTCACGGCCCCGACACGAGCGTGCGCTGCCTGCAGGAAATTCACGGGAGGCTTGCCTGATGGTCACGCGGGTTCCGATGACGGTGGCCGGCGCGGAAAGACTGCGCGAGGAAGTGGAACACCTCAAGCGCGTCGAGCGGCCGCGGATCTCGAAGGCGATCGCCGAGGCGCGCGCGCACGGTGATCTGAAGGAGAACGCCGAGTACCACGCCGCGCGCGAGCAGCAGAGCTTCGTCGAGGGACGCATCAGCGACATCGAGTCGAAGCTCTCGGCGGCGCAGATCATCGACGTCACGAAGATTCCCCCGACCGGCAAGGTGATCTTCGGCGTGACGGTCGCGATCCTCAATCTCGAGACCGACGAGACGCTGCGCTACCAGATCGTGGGCGAGGACGAGGCGTCGGTGAAGGAGAACCGGATCTCGATCACCGCGCCGCTGGCGCGCTCGCTGATCGGCAAGGAAGAAGGCGACGTGGTGGTGGTGCGCACGCCCGGCGGCGAGGCCGAGTACGAAATCGTCAGCGTCCTGCACGTCTGACGCAGGTTCGGCTCCAGAGGGTGTCGCAAAACGCCTTGCGGCCCTGCGCATACGGCGATTTTCCGGTGTAGGAGCGGCCCATGGCCGCGATATCGCGCGCATGGCGCGCTCCTACAGCGTGTCGGTCGAGGTCGTGCAGCACCCTCTGAAGCCGAACCTAGGTGCGGCGCAGGTTGGTGAGTTTCGGGTTCGGCTCGGGATTGCGGCGATAGACCAGCACGACCTTGCCGATCTCCTGCACCAGCTGCGCCTTCAGCAGCGCGCACATCTGCGCGCGGAGTTGCTTGCGCTCCTCGCGGTCGGGCACCGCCAGCTTCACCTTGACGAGTTCGTGGTCGTGCAGCGCGCGCTCGAGCTCGGTGAGCACGCCTTCGCTCAGGCCGTTGCCGGCCACCGTGACCACGGGATGCAGCGCATGACCGATGCCGCGCAGCCTTTTCTTGAGTTCCGGGTCGAGGGGCATAGAATCCGGGCCGGGGCAGTTGCGTGAAGCCTCATTGTATCCCACGGGCGCGGGAATCCGGCAGGAACGCGCGAGCGTAAATTGTGCAACGGGCACGGGCAACCGGCCACAGGGAGACGGAGTGGCGAGATCGAAGAGCAGCAGCCGCTGGCTGCGCGAGCATCATTCCGACGAGTACGTGCAACGCTCGCGCGCAGACGGGTACCGCTCGCGCGCCAGCTACAAGTTGCTCGAGCTGCAGAAGAGCGACCGGTTGATGCGCAACGGTGACGTGGTGGTCGACCTGGGTGCGGCGCCGGGCGGCTGGACCCAGGTCGCGGCCCGTCAGGTGGGAGAGCAGGGCTGCGTGGTCGCCTCGGACATCCTGCCGATGGACTCGCTCGCGGACGTGACGTTCGTGCAGGGTGATTTCACCGAGGACGACGCGCTCGGGCGTGTGCTCGCCGCGCTGGGGGACCGCCGTGCCGACCTTGTAATGTCGGATATGGCCCCCAACATGAGCGGTATACGCGACGTAGACCAGCCGCGTGCCATGCTGCTGGCAGAACTGGCCCTGGAATTTGCACGCAAGGTATTGAAACCCGGAGGGAAATTCGTGTGCAAGGTGTTCCACGGCGAGGGCTTCGACGCCTTCGTCAAGGAGCTTCGCGGGGCGTTTGGCACGGTGCTGACGCGCAAGCCGGATGCCTCGCGCGACCGCTCGCGGGAGGTTTACGTGATCGCGAAGGAGTTTCGGGGTTGATGCGGTCTGGCTCGAGCCAGACACTCCTCAGGCTGAAGCCTGACCCGCAGTGGTGTAGAGTGAGCACAGGTGCCGCGCGCGAGGGAGCGGGCGGCCCAACGAGGACAAGATCTTGAACGACATGGTGAAGAACCTGCTGTTGTGGCTGATCATCGCGGCGGTGCTGCTGACGGTGTTCCAGAATTTCAACATGCAGCCGCAGCGCGAGCAGCTCAACTACAGCGAGTTCCTCGAGCAGGTGCAGGGCGACCGCGTGGCGAAAGTCACCATCGACGGACTGCTGATCGTCGGCGAGCGCGAGGACGGCAGCCGTTTCGAGGTCGTGCGTCCACAGGTGAACGATTCGGGCCTGATGGGCGACCTGATCGATCACAACGTCGTGGTCGAGGGCCGCAAGCCCGAGCAGCAGAGCCTGTGGTCGCAGTTGCTGGTGGCCTCGTTCCCGATCCTGATCATCATCGCGGTGTTCATGTTCTTCATGCGCCAGATGCAGGGCGGCGCGGGCGGGCGCGGCGGCCCGATGAGCTTCGGCAAGAGCAAGGCGCGCCTGCTCTCCGAGGACCAGATAAAGACCACCTTTGCCGACGTGGCAGGCGTGGAAGAAGCCAAGGAAGACGTGCAGGAGCTGGTGGAATTCCTGCGTGATCCCGGCAAGTTCCAGAAACTCGGCGGACGTATCCCGCGTGGCGTCCTGATGGTGGGGCCGCCCGGCACCGGCAAGACGCTGCTCGCGAAGGCCATCGCCGGCGAAGCCAAGGTTCCGTTCTTCTCGATATCCGGTTCGGACTTCGTCGAGATGTTCGTCGGCGTGGGCGCCTCGCGCGTGCGCGACATGTTCGAACAGGCCAAGAAGCAGGCTCCCTGCATCATCTTCATCGACGAGATCGACGCCGTCGGTCGTCACCGCGGCGCGGGCCTGGGTGGCGGGCACGACGAGCGTGAGCAGACCCTGAACCAGCTGCTGGTCGAGATGGACGGTTTCGAACCGAACGACGGCATCATCGTGATTTCCGCGACCAACCGCCCCGACGTGCTCGATCCCGCGCTGCTGCGCCCGGGCCGCTTCGATCGCCAGGTGGTGGTGGGGCTGCCCGATATCCGCGGCCGCGAACAGATCCTGAAGGTGCACATGCGCCGCGTGCCGCTGGCCGACGATGTCGATCCGTCGGTGATCGCGCGCGGTACGCCGGGCTTCTCCGGTGCCGATCTCGCGAACCTGGTGAACGAGGCGGCGCTGTTCGCCGCGCGCTCGAACCGTCGCACGGTGTCGATGAACGAGTTTGACCTCGCCAAGGACAAGATCATGATGGGCGCCGAGCGCAAATCGATGGTCATGTCCGAGAAGGAGAAGCGCAATACCGCCTACCACGAGGCCGGCCACACCATCGTCGGACGTCTCGTGCCGGAGCACGATCCGGTCTACAAGGTAAGCATCATCCCGCGCGGGCGCGCACTCGGTGTGACCATGTTCCTGCCGGAAGAGGACCGTTACTCGCACAGCCGGCGCGCGCTGACCAGCATGATCTGCAGCCTGTTCGGCGGCCGTATCGCCGAGGAACTGATCCTCGGGGCCGAGGGCATCACCACGGGAGCCACCAACGACATCCAGCGCGCCACCGAGATCGCGCGCAACATGGTCACGAAGTGGGGACTGTCGGAGCGCATGGGTCCGCTGCTGTATGACGAAACCCACGACGAGGTGTTCCTCGGGCGCGCGGCCGCGGTGGGCTCCAAGCACACCTCTGACGATACGGCGAAGAAGATCGACGAGGAGATCCGCCGCATCATCGACGAATCCTATGCCACCGCACACAAGCTGCTGGTCGACAACATAGACAAGCTGCATGCGATGGCGGATGCGCTGATGCAGTACGAGACGCTCGACGTCCAGCAGATCGACGCGATCATGGAAGGGCGCAAGCCAGAGCCTCCGGAGGGCTGGAGCAGCAGCGGCGGATCTTCCACACCACCGCAGGACAGCGCGACCGGCGCCCGCTCCGGCGAGCAGTCGCCGGGTGGCACGATCGGTGGTCCGGCGGGAGAACACTGAGCGGGCGAGTCCGCGCGGGCATGGGTCCGGGAGCTGCCAGCGACGGGGCCGCAGCGGGCCCGTCGCGGTTTCTGCGCTGCGGCGCGCGACTGCTGGACGTGTCGGCGCCGCGCGTGATGGGCATTCTCAACATCACCCCTGATTCCTTTTCGGACGGCGGACGCCTGCTCGCGGGCACCGGGCCGCGGCTGGATCGGATCCTGCGCCGTGCCGAGGCCATGCTGGCGGGCGGTGCGGCCATGCTCGACGTCGGCGGCGAGTCGACGCGCCCGGGCGCCGCACCGGTGGGCGAGCAGGAGGAGATCGACCGCGTCGCACCGGTGGTGGCCGCCATCGCGTCCCGTCTCGACGTCGTCATTTCGGTGGACACCAGCAACCCGCGACTGATGCGCGAAGCCGCGGCGCTCGGCGCGGGTCTGATCAATGACGTGCGCTCGCTGCGGCGCGAGGGGGCGTTCGAGGCGGCGCGCGACAGCGGGCTCGCGGTGTGCATCGTGCACATGCAGGGAGAGCCCGGCACGATGCAGCAGACACCCAGTTACAGCGATGTCACCGCCGAAGTGAGTGATTACCTGCTGGCGCGGGCCTCGGACTGCGAGCGGGCCGGCATCGCGCGCGAGAGGCTCGTGATCGACCCGGGATTCGGCTTCGGCAAGACCCTGGCGCACAATCTCGCGCTGTTCCGCGGACTGCGCGGACTGGTGGGACTCGGATTTCCGGTGCTGGTGGGGGTTTCGCGCAAGTCGATGATCGGGCAGGTCACGGGCCGCCCGGTGCATCGCCGGCTGGCGGGAGGGCTGGCCTTGGCTACACTTGCGGCGGATGCGGGAGCCAGGATCGTGCGCACCCACGATGTAACGGCGAGCTGCGATGCGCTGAAGATGGTGGCGGCGATCAACGAAAGGGCGACGACATTATGACCAGGAAACATTTCGGCACGGACGGCATTCGCGGCAAGGTGGGTGTGGCCCCGATCACTCCGGACTTCGTCCTGAAGCTGGGATGGGCCGCCGGTCGCGTGCTGGCGCGGCACAGCCACGGCTCGCGCACCCGTAACCTGGTGATCATCGGCAAGGATACGCGCATATCGGGCTACATGTTCGAGTCGGCGCTGGAGGCGGGGCTGGTGGCCGCGGGGCTCGATGTCACGCTGCTCGGTCCGATGCCGACGCCTGCCGTCGCCTACCTCACGCGCACCTTCCATGCGGCGGCGGGGATCGTGATCAGCGCCTCGCACAACCCCTTCGATGACAACGGCATCAAGTTCTTCTCCTCGCGCGGGACCAAGCTGCCCGACGACCTGGAGCGCGAGATCGAGGCCGAGATGGATGCCCCGATGCAGACCTGCGACTCGCGCGCCCTGGGCAAGGTGACGCGCATGCTCGATGCCGAGGGCCGCTACATCGAGTACTGCAAGAGCACCTTCCCGCTGGACGCCAATCTCGACGGGCTGCGCATCGTGGTCGATTGCGCGCACGGCGCGACCTACAAGGTGGCGCCGGCAGTGTTCGAGGAGTTGGGCGCCACCGTGATCGAGCTCGGCGTGGAGCCCGACGGTTTCAATATCAACCGGGATTCCGGTTCCACGGCCCCGGAGGGGCTGATACGCGCGGTGCTGGAGCATCGCGCGGATCTCGGCATTGCGCTCGACGGCGACGGCGACCGGCTGATCTGCGTCGACGATTCGGGTGCGCTCGTCGACGGCGACGAGCTGCTTTTCATCATAGCGGCCGAGCAGCAGCGTGCCACCGGCGCCTGCGGCGGCGTGGTGGGCACGCTGATGAGCAACCTCGGCATGGAGGTCGCGCTGCGCGAGTTGGGCATCCCGTTCGCGCGCGCCAGGGTCGGCGATCGCTACGTGCTGGAGATGATGGAAGAGAAGGGCTGGCGCCTCGGCGGGGAGTCCTCTGGGCACATCATATGCCGCGACGTCACCACCACCGGCGACGGCATCGTCTCCGCGCTGAAGGTGCTGGCGGCGATAAGTGCCAGCGGCCAGGGCCTGCGCGCGCTGCGCAGCCGCGTGACCAAGTTCCCGCAGACGATGATCAACGTGCGCGTGGCACGCCGGACCGACATCGGCGACAACGCCACGATCGGCGACGCGGTGCGCGCAGTGGAGCGCGCGCTCGGCGACCGCGGTCGCGTGCTGTTGCGCCCCTCGGGCACGGAGCCGGTGATCCGCGTGATGGTCGAGGGCCACGACGCCGCGCAGGTCGAGCAGCACGCCCGCGAACTGGCCGACGTGGTGCGCTCCGCCGCCGCCTGATTGGTTGTGGGTCGGGCGTCAGCCTGGCATCGAGGGTATCCGAAACCGACAATGTTTGGCTGGCCCCGGGCCCACGTGGCGCTGTGCCTTGTATGTGGGGGGCGTTGTGGTTAACATCTGCGCCCGCTTTTGCAGGGGAATACCGTGCGACGCACGCTGGTAGCCGGCAACTGGAAGATGTTTGGATCGCGCCAGCTGGTGCGTGATGTCATCGGGGAGCTGCGCGCCATGACACATGGCGTGGCCGAGATCGTCATCTGCCCGCCTTATCCCTACCTGGGGCCGGCGGCCGACATGGTCGCGGGCTCGGCGCTGTGTCTTGGCGCGCAGGACCTGCACGCCGCGGCGGAGGGAGCCTTCACGGGCGAGGTGTCGGGCGCGATGTTGCGCGACATGGGATGCGCCTACGTGATCGTGGGCCATTCCGAGCGTCGCCAGTATTTTGCGGAGAGCGATGAGCTCGTCGCGGCGAAGGCCGAGGCGGCCATTCGCGAAGGCCTGCGCCCCATCGTATGCGTGGGCGAGAACGAGGCCGAGCGCGAGGCGGGCCGGCAATTTGCCGTGGTGGAGCGGCAGCTGGCCGCGCTGACAGCGCGCCTGGGCGCGAGCGCGCTGGCTCAGGCGGTGGTGGCCTATGAACCCGTGTGG
>JAGPES010000127.1 GCA_018057015.1 Pseudomonadales bacterium
CTGCTACGCGATCTTCTTCGTCACGTTTCTCTACCTGGCGGGCTTCATCGGCAACGTGCTCGTGCCGACGTCGATCGACGGGCCGCCGCGGGTGGGCATGCTGCAGGGCGTGATCACCGACCTGGGGCTGCTGGGATTGTTCGCGGTGCAGCACAGCGTGATGGCCCGGCCGGCGTTCAAGCGCTGGTGGACGCGCTACGTGCCGCACGCCGCCGAACGCAGCACCTACGTGCTGTTCACCAGCATTGCGCTGATCGTCATGTTCGTGTTCTGGGAACCGCTCGGCGGCGTGGTGTGGAACCTGGAAGGAAGCATCGGCAGGAACCTCATGTGGACCGCGTTCGCCGCCGGCTGGCTGCTGGTGCTGATCGCGACGTTCCTCATCAACCACTTCGACCTGTTCGGGCTGCGCCAGGTCTGGCTCAACCTCGTGGGCAAGCCGTACAGCCCGCTGCGGTTCGCCACGCCCTGGCTGTACCGCCGGGTGCGCCATCCGCTCTACGTGGGCTGGCTGCTGGCCTTCTGGGCAACGCCGACGATGACGCTGACGCACCTGCTGTTCGCGTTGTCGCTCACGGCCTACATCCTCGTCGCGATCCGCTACGAGGAGCGCGACCTGATCGCGGCGCACGGCGAGGCCTATCGTCGCTACCGCGCCAGAGTGCCCATGCTGATTCCTCGCGTGGGCAGGTCCGTGCCCGGTGGCGCCGGACAGCCGGAAGGCGCATGACGCGACGTGCCGAGGCCGGCCGGGAGCGCGCGGTGCCGCGCTGCCGGCTGGCATTCGCCGGCGTCCGGCGTTCACGTCCGTCCGGCCCGGAGTGCCCGGGGGCTTGTGGATCGCGACCCGGAGGAGTAAAAAAACCGCGTTGACTCCCCGGTCGAGATCCTGCCGAGGTGAGCATGGAACAGCGCCATGCGGTGCTCGTCGTCGATGACGACCCGTCGATCCGCGAAATGCTCGCGGAATATCTTTCCGGGCGCGATTGCACGGTGTTCGCGGCAGCCGATTGCGGCCAGGCGCGCGAGTTCGTGGCGACCCGGCCCTGCGGAGTGGTCTTGCTGGACATCGGCCTGCCGGGAGAAGACGGGCTGAGTTTCGCCCGCTACCTGCGCGAACGCCACGACATCGGCATCATCATCCTCTCCGGCGCGGGGGACACCATCGATCGCATCATCGGCCTGGAGATCGGGGCCGACGATTATCTCGCCAAGCCTTTCGACCTGAGGGAGCTCCACGCCCGCCTGAAGAGCGTGGCACGACGCTATCTTCGTCCCGCGGCCGCGGCTCTCGTGCCGCAGCAGGCCGCGGCGCCGACGCGGCAGCTGAGCGTCGGCGATTGCCGGCTGGACCTCGACCGGCAGCAGCTGTTCAGCGCCCGTGGCGAGGAAATTGCCGTCACCGCGATGGAATTCGACCTCCTGCGCGTGTTCGCCGAGCGTCCGAACCGTCCGCTGTCCCGCGATACCCTGCTCGATCTCACGCAGAACCGGGAGTGGGATCCCTTCGATCGCTCGATCGACATACGCATCGCGCGGCTGCGTCGCAAGATCGAAGCCGATCCGGAGAAGCCGCGCATCATCCGCACCGTACGCGGGGTCGGCTACATGTTCTGCCGTTCCGATTGAATCGTGTCCGCACCGCGTATCAGCGGTGTATCAATTGCATCATTTGTTGCCGTGCAGCACGGCGACACGACCCGGTTGCTAGACTCGGGCCGACAGCAGCAGACGGGGGTCAACGCGTGTCATGAAGCCCGCACTCGCCAACATCGAATCGGCCCTGGCGCCCGGCATTGCGGCAGCAGCCGGCGTGCTGCGGGTCGGGGAGAGCATCCTCGAGGCCGATGCCGCCGCGCTGGCGCTGCTCGGGGTGCGCGCCGAGGCGCTGGTGGGGCGCAGCCTGGACGAGGTTTCCGCCGGCCTGCTCTCGTGTTCGGGCCAGTACGAGCGCGACGCGGCGCCGTTGCGCGTGCGCGAGCGCGCGGCACGCGACGGAGCGCCGCAGCGCTTCGTCTGGGAATGCCGCGCGGCGCCCGGCCGCCCGGTCCGGTGCCTGGCCGATTTGCGGCGTGCCGCGCGCGGTGTGCTCGAACTTCGCCTGCAGCAGCTGCCGCTGATGCCGGCGGACCCGCTGATGGCGCTGGACGCCGGTGATAGCGCGCGGCGCATCTTCGACCGGGCACGGGAAATGATCTACCTGCGCGACAGCGCGGGGCGATTCACCTTCGTCAACAGGGCCGGCGTGCGCTGGCTCGGGCTCGGAACCGAACAGCTGCTGGGACGTACCGAGGCCGAGGCCTTCGATGGCCACCCCCGCGTGAACTACCGAAGCTGGGACAACGACGCGGCCACGCTGCGCGGCGGTGGCGCACGCCAGTTCGAGGAAGCGCTGACGCTGCGCGGTCGCACGCGTCACCTGATATCGATCAAGTTGCCCGTCTTCGATATCTCCGGCGAGACCGGATCGCTGATCAGCATCGGCATCGATGTCAGCAGGCGCAAGCTGGTGGAATCCGCGCTGCAGAACGTGGCGCTGAGCATCACCAGCGTGCAGGGCGAGAACGTGCTGCGTGAGCTCGCAAGCTACGTTTGCGAGAGCCTGCGGGTGGATTTCGCGCTGATCGGCAGCGTAAGGGACGGAGTTGTGGACACGCTCGCGGTCTGCGATCGCGGCGTGATCCTGGACACATTCGCCTACGACCTCGCGGGCACACCCTGCGAGGACGTCGTCGGCAAGCAGTTCAGCATCCACCCGGACAAGCTGTTGCACCTCTATCCGCGCAATGAGTTGCTGCGTCGCTTCGGATTCCGCAGCTACGCGGGAATTCCGCTGTTCGATTCGGCCGGCGTGGCGATCGGGATTCTCGCCGTGCTGCATCGGCGCCCGATGCGCCAGCCGCAATTCGTAGCCTCGTTGCTCAAGCTCTACTCGGTTCGCGCCGCGGCGGAGCTGGAGCGCTTGCGCGCAGACGCAGCGCTGCGCGGGGCCGAGGCCAGCTACCGCGCTATCTTCGAGGCGGCGGAGGATCCCATCTTCGTGCACGACTGGGACAGCGGCGCGATCCTCGACGCCAACGGCAAGGCCTGCGAAGTGTACGGCTACCCCCGCGAGGAGCTGCTGCGCCTTTCGGTGGGCGCGATCAGCGCCGGAGAGCCGGCGCACACGGACGCGCAGGCGATGCGGTGGATCGAGCGCGCCAAGCGCGACGGCGCGGTCGCGTTCGAGTGGCTGCGCCACGGTGCGCACGGCGGCCTGCGCTGGGACGAGGTTAGGCTGAAGAGCGCATCGATAGGCGGCAGGCCGCGCGTGCTGGCCTTCACGCGCGACATCACCGAGCGCAAGCTGGCGGAAGATGCGCTGCGCGCGAGCGAGGAGCAGTACCGCTCGATCTTCAATGCGTCCACGGATGGCCTGCTGCTGTTCGCCCGGGACGGCCGCGTCATCGATGTCAATCCGGCCTTCGCGGCCCTGGTCGGCTGTTCGGTGGGCGACGTGATGCATTCGCCGCCGCAGACCTTCGTCGCGGCGGAGAGCGCGGAGACCATGCGCAAGCTGATGGCGACGGTGGTTTCGGGCGAATTCTTCGAGGCCGAGGGGCTGCTGGTGCATCGCGATGGTCACCGGATTGCGGTCAACGTGCGCGGTGTGCCGGTGGTCTACCGCGGCGACGCGCACCACCTGGCGATCGTGCGTGACATCTCCGGGCACATCGAACAGCAGCGGCAGGTGGTGTTCAGCGAGCGGCGCCTGCGCGCCACCGTCGAGAGCTCGCTGGACTGCATCATCGCGATCGATCGCGGCGGACGGATCATCGAGTTCAATCCGATGGCGGAATCGACGTTCGGCATCTGCGCGGCCGAGGCCATCGGGCAGAACATCTCACTGCTGATCCCGGAGCGCTTTCGTGCGGTGCAGGAAGCCGCGATGGCGAGGGTGCTGCGCGAGGGGGGGGACGGGCTGATCGGACGTCGCCTGGAGGTGGTGGTGCAGCGCGCGGACGGCTCCGAGTTCGATGCCGATCTGGTGGTTTCCACCGCCGACAGCGCCGAAGGCCGCATCGTCATCGGCTTCCTGCGCGACGTTAGCGCGCAGAGGATTGCGCAGGCCGAGCGCGAGCGCCTCGAGGCGCAGTTGCGGCAGGCGCAGAAAATGGAAGCCATCGGCCACCTGGCAGGCGGAGTGGCGCATGATTTCAACAACCTGCTGACCAGCCTCACGGGCTACGTCGCCATGGCCAGCGAGCGCCTGGCGGCGATCGGCGAAGCCAGGGCCGGACGTTACCTGCAGAAGTCCCTGCAGTCGGCCGAGCGGGCGCGCCACCTCATCCAGCAACTGCTGGTTTTCAGTCGCGGCCAGCGCGGCGAGCCGGTGGCGGTGCAGTTGACGCGTCACCTCGCGGAGTTTGTCGACCTGCTGCGCTCGACGTTGCCCTCGAGCCTCGATTTCCAGCTCGATTTCGAGCCGGATGTGCCGGCGGTGATGGTGGATCCGACGCAGCTCGACCAGGTCCTGATGAATCTCTGCATCAACGCGCGCGATGCGATGGAAGGACAGGGCGCGATGCGCGTGAGCGTGCGCCGGCGCCAATGCCGCGATGGCATCTGCGCGTCGTGCCAGGCGGCGGTGGCAGGCGATTTCGTCGAGCTCGCCGTTGCCGACACCGGGTACGGCATTGCGCCGGCCGTACTGGAGCGGGTGTTCGATCCGTTCTTCACCACCAAGGCGCAGGGAAAGGGCACGGGCATGGGGCTGTCCACCACGCATGGCATCGTCCACGACTGCGGCGGACACATACTCGTCGAGAGCACGATCGGAACGGGTTCGACCTTCCGCGTGATGCTGCCGGCGCTCGAGGCCGCGAGCGGGGCTGTGACACCCGAGGCCGGCAAGGCCGGCACGTCGGTTGCGCCACCGCGGCTGAGCGGATCGGTCCTGGTGGTGGACGACGATGCGCACGTGCTCGAGTTCATGGAGGAACTGCTGCGCGACTGGGGGCTGGAGGTGTGGAGCTTCCGCGATCCGCAGGCCGCGCTGGCGGGTGTTGCGTCCGGCGAGATCACTTTCGACTGGGCGATCCTGGACCAGACCATGCCGGGCATGAGCGGGCTCGAGCTGTCGCGCCGCCTGCGCGATGTGCTGCCGGCCCCGCGCATCCTGCTCTACACGGGCTACAGCAACCAGATCAGCGATCGCGCGGTGGCCGAGAGCGGTGTGCACGAACTCCTGCACAAGCCGCTGGACCATGCGCGGCTCCTGCGCCTGCTCAGTGATACGCCGGCGCGCTGAAGCCGATCCCGCGAGCCCCGTGCAAGCGCTCGCGAAACAATCCGGCAACACTGCGGCGGCATTGCGCAATCCGGTCGAAACGAGCCCCGGGTACGCTTCTCTCCACGGGTCGGGGAACTTCCTCCCGCGTCCTGGATGTCAACCGACAGGAGAAGCCGAGATGAACGCAAATGCACATCGACCGTTGGCAGGCACTGCTCGCGCCGTGCCGAACGCCACGAGGATACGCTCCCTGGCCTGCGCGCTGATGGTGCTGCCGGCCGCCGTCCTTGGTACCGCCGCGAGCGCCTACCCGCATCGCCAGCCTCCCGTGGACCAGTGCGTGCAGGCTGCGGTGGCCAGGATGGGCATCGAGCTCACGCAGCGCATCGAGGGTACGGTGCGCGTCCGCGGTGATACCGGGGCGACCAGCGTCGTCTATCTCGACATGGCATCGGACAGCGCGCGGCTGCCGGTACGCGTGCGGCTGTACTGCAGCGTGAACGAGCGAGGAGAGATCGAGCACGTGCTGTCGATGCCGCGCCTGATGCAGGCCGGCTGAGCCCTGTGCGCCCCGGCTCCGGCCGGGGCGCAACATCCCGCGAAGGGGGGCCTCGCGCGCCCCGATCAGCCCTTGCCTGCCCGAAACGTGAACGGAACCGGCCTGCCCTTCACGGTGCGCACATGGCCTTCGGGGCCAATCTCGCAAGCCAGCCTGCGCGTGTAGGCCGCGCCGTGTGCCGATAGCCTGGCGTCGACGTACACCCTGCGGGTATCACGCGGTTTGCCGGCAATGTACGCCTGCAGCACCTCGACCTGCCTTCCTGCCAGGGTGGGAACATGCGCCGCGTCGAGGCAGCGCGTGGCATCCGCGGTATCGAAATCCGCTAACGGCGCGGGACGCAGCGCCAGTGCGGCATCGCAACCCGGCACCAGCACCGCGAGCGCCACGGCGAAGCGCGATACGGGGGTGCGCGATACGGCCACGCGCACCACTGACCGGGCGTCCTTCGATGCGTTGATTGCACGGTACATGGCTTCTTCCTCCGGTTCGATCGATGACCGGAAAAGCGTGCGCCCGTGTCGTATCTGCCGCATGTCTGTCGCAGCGAAATCTCGTTGCGCAATTGTATCGGCGCGCCGCGCGGGCTGGCGGCACGGTCTCAGGCCGCGGAGCCGGGCGCCTTGTGGCGCAACCGGCGCCGGAACTCGAGCGCGAGCAGCGGCAGGCCGATCGCCGCCGCGAGATAGGCCGGCCATATGCCGGCGGCATCGATCACGCGTCCGACCACCGCGATGCCGGCCGACTGGCTGGTGAACAGGCAGAAGGCGAACAGCGACACGGCCGCGCCGCGCGCCTCGGGCGCCATCTGCGTGGCATTCACCTGCAGCGTGTTGTGCAGCATCGCGAAGCCGATGCCCACCGCCAGCAGCCCCGGCAGCACCACCAGGGCGGCAGGGGCCAGCAGCAGGCAGAGATAGCCCGCACCGATCAGCAGCCCGCCCGCCAGCGCCAGCCCCTGCTCGCCGAGACGCGCGACCAGCGGCGCGGAGAACATCGCGTACAGCAGTCCGCCCGCGGGATAGGCCACGATCCAGAAGCCGCTGAGCGCGAGGCTGACGCCGTGCCGGTGTTGCAGGTCCCAGGCCACGTAGGCGAACACGCCCATGCTCAGCGCGCATTCGATCGCGACCACCAGCAGGATCACCCGCGCCCACGGGCGCAGCAGCAGGCCCGCCATGCGCCGCACCGCATTGGCGATCGTCACCGAGCGGTCGCCGTCGCGCTGCAGGTGCTCGTTGCGACGCAGTTCGCGCACCAGTAGCGCCGCAATGACGATGAACAGCATGCCGAGCACGATGAAAATGGCACGCCAGCCGAACCAGGCGGCGAGCGCGCCCGACAGCGAGACCCCGGCGGCGCCGCCCAGCATCTGGCCGATCATGAAGCGGGCGATGGTCGCCTGGCGCTGTTCGTAGGCCACCGTGTCGCCGATCCAGGCCATCGCCAGCGGAATGATCGCGCCCACCGTGACGCCGGCGAGAAATCGCATCAGGGTCAGCGTGCCGAGCGTGGGCGCCAGGGCGCAGCCGAAGGTGGCCACGGCGGAGACGGCCGTCATCACGGTGATGATGCGGAACTTGCCGAAGCGGTCGCCGATCGGGCCATGCGCCAGCTGGAACACGCCGTAGGCGAGTGCGAACCCGGTGATGACCGCGCCGGCCGTGCCGGCTGTCACGCCGAACTCGCCGGCGATCAGCGCGAGCAACGGATCGGTGGCGCGCAGGCTGGCCGCGCTGGTGAACGCCGCGAGGGAGAGCAGGAAGACGACACGCTGGTCCATGCGGCGCGCAGTATCGGGGATTGGCAGGGCCGTGGCGAGCCCGCGCGCACGTCCGCGGGGCACGGGCGGGCACGCCAAGGATTCCGCAGCATTGGCCTGCCGGTGGCGCGGGGTTGCCGTGCGATAATGCCGCATGAGCAAATTCACCGAACTGAACCTCGCGCCCGCCCTGCTGCAGGCTGTCGACGCGTTGGGTTACACCGACATGACGCCGATCCAGGCCGCCGCGCTGCCGCTGCTGCTCGATGGGCGCGACGTGCTGGCGCAGGCGCGCACAGGCAGCGGCAAGACCGCCGCCTTCGCGCTGGCGCTGCTCGCGCAGCTGCAGTGCGAGCAGGGCCGGCTGCAGGGCCTGGTGCTGTGTCCCACGCGCGAGCTCGCCGACCAGGTCAGCAAGGAAATCCGCGCGCTCGCGCGCTTCATCCCGAACGTCAAGGTGCTCACGCTGTGCGGTGGCGTGCCGCTGCGCCCGCAGCTGGCCTCGCTCGCGCACGAGCCGCATATCGCGGTCGGCACCCCGGGGCGCATCCAGGAGCTGATCGACAGGGAGGCGCTGAAACTCGACGCTCTGCAGTGCGTCGTCCTCGACGAGGCCGATCGCATGCTCGACATGGGCTTCCTCGAGGCCGTGCGCGGCATCCTCGCCGGGACCCCCGCGTCACGGAACACCTGGCTGTTCTCGGCGACCTGGCCCGGGGAGATCCGCGCCC
>JAGPES010000128.1 GCA_018057015.1 Pseudomonadales bacterium
GACAAACACTGCGCTCCGTGGAGGTCGTCGAAGGTGAGGTGTCGAGCAGGGCCACGTCATCGACATGTCCGCTGCCGGCAAACTTCAATATGTCGGGGCTTTCCAACGGGCAGGCCTATGGTTCGCAGTTCTCGCTGACGTCGAGTCGGCCGGTTGGGACGGCCACGCAGTGGGTAGTGTTCGAGTTCTATACGAAGAACTACCGCGGATTGCCCATTCATAGCCCGACTACGCTGTTCTACGATCATGTCCTACAGGGTTGGGGAGGATTTTTCGGAAACAATTCGGGCGCCTACGATTCTCAAGGAAACTACGTCGGCTGCGGCACCACTGCACTGTTCAACAGCCAGATTGAAGGATGGTATCAGCTTCCGTTTGCATCACCGCAACCGGGTCCGGACTGGCGTTCGAAAACGTTTAACGGAACGAATAGTTGCGGTAACGAGATGTACGATGGTTGGCCATACGCCAATCCGTATTATCGGATCACGATGCATGCGAATACCGGTAAATGGGTCGGATACCAGATCGAGCAGAAGGTGAGCGGCGTGTGGCAGATTCTCACGCCTTGGAAGTCGTTGCAGGTCACCAGCGCCCCCTGGCCTTGGAACGGTAATCCTCCGGTTCCGTCCGTGCCGCCTCTGGACTCGGGTAACGAAGGCATTCGAATCGCGACGACGGACGGCGCACCGAACTGGATCGTGTTCGTCAAGAATCTGGACTGTGGATGGTTCTAGGCCATGAGACATGTGATCTATATGCTCGCTGCAATGCCGCAGGATGGTCGTAGGCTCATCGACGCTTTACGTGTGGCGATGTGTGCGGGCCTGCTCATGGCATTGATGTTCGGCATGTCCCCGATCGCGTACGCGGCTGGCACATGGAAGCCGCTTTGTGTCGACGGAAGCGCGTGTCGCCATGAGGGGCGTGTTGCCGATGCTTCAGGGCCTGCGTACACGCTCGAGGGGATGTGGTTCCAGCACCGCCTGGTCGGTTCGACGAGTGACAGCGCGGGGTTGTTCGAAGTGACTGCCGACGGGAGTTCTCGCGTTCTGGTCGACGGAGGCGCCGGTTACACAAGCGACGACAACGCGTTGACGCTGCAAGACGGAACCGTATTGATTTTTGGCGTGCCGTTTCTCCAGATACGCGGCGCCGATGGCGCTATCGTGGCCGACGGCATCAATTGGTCTGGTTGGGACCCGGCTTACTCGCTGTCCTATTATTTGGTTGGGTCACCGGTCACCTTGGGCGGTGCGGTGTATCTCGGTCTGACGACGGGTGGTGGCGGCGTGTATATCTTTCGCTCGACCGATGGTGGTTACACTTGGTCTCCGCATGCGGCGCCGACCCAGTCGCCGGTATCCTATCGATACAATCTCCTGGCAAATCCGGACGGCAGCGGCTTGTGGCTGCATCAGCGGGAGTTCTTCGACATCGAGCCGAGTCTGTGGGAATCGCTCGACGAGGGCGCGACATGGACCCGCATCGACGACGGGAGTTTCCCGGCGCAGACGGTGCGCATCGTGCACGATCCCGACCATCCCGATACCTCGTACGCACTCACGGCGCGCGGCCTGAAGGTCGGTCGACCCGACCATCAGGGACGCATCCATTGGCAGGCGACGTCGATGTGGCGGACCGTGCACGGTCTGGCCTTCGTCGATCGCATCCCGCCGCTGTCGCGGGCGCTGGTGATCGGCACCGACACCGGGGTGCTGGTGAGCGTGGATGAGGCGAAGACCTGGGAGCCGATGGCGGCGGGATTGCTCGCGATACCGCACACGGTGACGTGGGCGCACGGCATGCTGGTGGCGACCAGCGCGGCGGGCTATTTCACCTGTAACACGGTCGATTGCGCGGGCGCGGCGCAGCCGGTGCCGGCGGAGGAGGAGCGCGGGCCGGTGGCGGTCACGGAGTTCTACCACCGCGACCTCGACCATTACTTCATGACGGCCTCGGCGGAGGAGGCGGCAGGAATCGATGCGGGCGCGGCGGGGCCGGGCTGGGCGCGCACCGGGCAGGCGTTCACGGCGTGGAGCGTGCTCGGCAATCCCGAGGCGGGCATGAATCTTTGTCGCTTCTACGGTTCCGTGGAGCCGGGGCCGAACAGTCATTTCTTCACGCTGTCGACGGGCGAGTGCAGCCAGTTGATGGACTTGCAGGCGCGCACGCCGGCGACGGAGCCGCGCTGGAACTTCGAGGGCTATGCGTTCGCGGCGGTCCCGCCGGCGGACGATGCGGTGGCGCCGTGTCCGGAGGCCACGGTGCCCGTGTATCGCGCGTACAACGGCGGCTTCGAGCGGGGCGAGGACAGCAATCACCGCTACGTGACGGATCGTGCGCTGCTGGGGCCGCTGGTGGCCAGGGGCTGGGTGGAGGAGGGGGTGGCTTTCTGCGTGCCACCCGAGGCCTGAGCGCGCAATTGCCGTGGGTCCGACTTCAGTCGGACGGATGATCGAGACGAGGCCTTGTTCGGCTGAAGCCGAACCCACGGAGCGCGGTTTCGGCTGGAGTTGGCCGGCGCCGCTCGGTTAAACTACGCCGCTTTTTTGCACACCTCGAATGTTCCCGGAGCGGCAAGCATGGAAATCAACGCGCTGCAGAATCAGCTGAAGGACCTGGGCGCGCGCGCGCTGAGCCTCAGGAGGTATCTTTGACTACGACGTCAAGAAGGATCGCCTGAAGGAAGTCGAGCTGGAGCTGAGCGAGCCCAGCGTCTGGGACAACGCCGAGCGCGCGCAGGAGCTCGGGCGCGAGCGCGCCGCGCTGGCGGCGATCGTCGAGACGCTGGACAGCCTCGAGGGTACCCTCGGCGACAGCGCCGAGCTGCTGGAAATGGCCGCGGCCGAGAACGACGTACAGACCTTCGCTTCCCTCGAGACCGACGTGCAGGCGCTGGCGCGCCAGGTCGAGACGCTCGAGTTCCGCCGCATGTTCAGCGGCGAGCACGACCCCGCCAACGCCTATCTAGACATCCAGGCCGGCTCCGGCGGCACCGAGGCGCAGGACTGGGCCGAGATGCTGCTGCGCATGTACCTGCGCTGGGGCGAAGCCAAGGGGTTCAAGACCGAGCTGATCGAGTGCAGCGCGGGCGAGGTCGCGGGCATCAAGAGCGCCACGATCCACTTCCAGGGCGAGTACGCCTTCGGCTGGCTGCGCACCGAGACCGGGGTGCACCGCCTGGTGCGCAAATCGCCGTTCGATTCCGGCAACCGCCGCCACACGTCGTTCGCCTCGGTGTTCGTGTCGCCCGAGATCGACGACGCGATCGAGATCGAGATCAACCCGGCGGACCTGCGCGTCGACACCTACCGTGCCAGCGGCGCCGGCGGCCAGCACGTGAACCGCACCGATTCCGCCGTGCGCATCACCCACGAGCCCAGCGGCATCGTGGTGCAGTGCCAGTCGCAGCGCTCGCAGCACCAGAACCGCGACTTCGCGATGAAGCAGCTGCGCGCCAAGCTCTACGAGATGGAGATCCAGAAGCGCAACGCCGTGGCGCAGGCGCTGGAGGACAGCAAGTCCGACATCGGCTGGGGCAGCCAGATCCGCTCCTACGTGCTCGACCAGTCGCGGATCAAGGACCTGCGCACCGGCGTGGAGACCAGCAACACCCAGGGCGTGCTCGATGGCGACCTCGACCGCTTCATCGAGGCCTCGCTGAAGTCAGGCCTCTGACCCGAACGGAATACACACCATGACCGAACCGAGCAGCACGCCGCAGGACGAGAACCGGCTGATCGCCGAGCGCCGCGCCAAGCTGGATGCGATCCGCCGCGAACGCAACGCGTTCCCCAACGATTTCCGCCGCGACGCGCACGCCGAGGAGCTGCAGCGCGAGCACGCCGGGCACAGCCGCGAGCAGCTGGAAGCGCTGGGCAGGCGCGTCAGCGTCGCCGGGCGCATCATGCGCATGCGCGGGCCGTTCCTGGTGATCGCGGACGTGAGCGGGCAGATCCAGCTCTACGTGAACCGCGAGACGCTTCCCGCCGCCACGCTGGCCGAGATCAAGACCTGGGACATCGGCGACATCGTCGGCGCCAGCGGGCCGCTCGCGCGCTCCGGCAAGGGCGACCTCTACGTCAACATGGACAGCGCGCGGCTGCTCACCAAGGCGCTGCGGCCGCTGCCCGACAAGTACCACGGCCTCGCCGATCTCGAGACGCGCTATCGCCAGCGCTACGTCGACCTGATCATGAACGAGGATACGCGCAAGCTGTTCCGCACCCGCTCGGTGGTGCTGGACGCGCTGCGCGACTACCTCACCGACCGCGACTTCCTCGAGGTCGAGACGCCGGCGATGCAGGTGATTCCGGGCGGGGCGACCGCGCGACCCTTCGTGACCTTCCACAATGCGCTCGATCTGGAGATGTACCTGCGCATCGCGCCGGAGCTGTACCTCAAGCGCCTCGTGGTCGGCGGCTTCGAGCGCGTGTTCGAGGTGGCGCGCAACTTCCGCAACGAGGGGCTGTCGACGCGCCACAACCCCGAGTTCACGATGATCGAGTTCTACATGGCCTACGCGGACTACCGCGATGCCATGGACATCACCGAGGGCATGCTGCGCCAGGCGGCGCTGCGCGGCACCGGCGCCACGCTGGTCGAGTACCAGGGCGAGCAGTACGACCTGGGCGCGCCGTTCGCGCGCATGAGCGTGTTCGACTCGATCCTGCGCTTCAACCCGACGCTCGCGGGCGACGACATCGCCTCGCTGGAGCGCGCGCGCCACGTTGCCGGGCACATGGGCATCGACGTGAAGCCCGGCTACGGGCTGGGCAAGATCCAGATCGAGATCTTCGAGAAGACCGTCGAAACGCGCCTGCGCCAGCCGACCTTCATCACCGGCTACCCGACCGAGGTCTCGCCGCTGGCGCGCTGCAACGACGACGATCCCTTCGTCACCGACCGCTTCGAGCTGTTCATCGGCGGGCGCGAGCTGGCCAATGGCTTCTCCGAGCTGAACGATCCCGAGGACCAGGCGGCGCGCTTTCGCGAGCAGGTCGCGATGAAGGAGGGCGGCGACAACGAGGCGATGCACTTCGACAGCGACTACATCACGGCGCTCGAATACGGCATGCCGCCGACCGCGGGCGTGGGCATCGGCATCGACCGCCTGGTGATGCTGCTCACCGACTCGCCCTCGATACGCGACGTGCTGTTGTTCCCGCACCTGCGGCCGCAGGCGTGATGATCATGCGCCGGGGCAAGCGCAGGATGGCCGCCGTGCGCACGCTGCTTGCGGGCGTGCTGCTCGCGATGACGCTGGCCGGCTGCCAGGCCACGCCGGTGGAGGCACCGGTTTGCGAACCGGCCCCTCCCGCGCCGGCCGAGCCTCCGCCGGCGCCCGCGGCGCTGCCCGACACCACGCCGGAGCAGGTGCGGGACGACTTCGACCAGGTGCTGCGCCAGGCATCGGCCGCCTGGGAGCGCGGTGATCACCAGAGCGCGCTGCTGTTCTACGAGCGCGTGCTGGGACGCGCCGGGGAGCCGCGCGACCAGGTGCGCGCGCTGATCGGCATGGCGGCGCTGCGCCTGGTGCCTGCATCGACGGTCGCGGACGCCACGGCCGCGGCGGTCGTGATGCGCGAGCTCGACCTGCGTCTCGCCGAGCACGAGCTGCATCACGAATACTTTGTCCAGCGCGAGTTGCTGCGGCTGCTGCAGGCGCGCGAGGGCGAGATGCGGGCGCTGCGCGAATCCAACCGCAAGCTCGCCGCCCAGCTCGCCGCGAAGGACGCGCTGGTGCGCCAGTTGCGTGCCTTGAGCGTCGACGGCGACTGATACGCCGCCTCGAGCGGGCTCAGTCGACGATCGCGATCGGCTCGCGCACCGGCACGGTCGTGCCCTCCGGCACCAGCAGTTCACGCACGGTGCCGTCCACGGGTGACTCCAGTTCCTCGACGGCCTTCGCCGTCTCGATCTCCGCGATGGCCTCGCCTTCGGCAACCGGCTCGCCGGGCTGCTTCAGCCAGCGCAGCACGGCCGCCTCGGTGATGCCCATGCCCCACTGCGGCATGCGAATGGTCGTGCTCACAGGATTCTCCTCGCCGCTGCCGCGATGCGTCCCGCCGAGGGGTAGAGCGGCTTTTCCAGCGCGGGCGCGAACGGAATGTTGACGTCGGGCGTGGTGACGCGCTGGATCGGGCGGCGCAGTGACGCGAAGCCGTCCTCGGCGACGATGGCGGCGATCTCGGCGGCGGCGCCGCAGGTGCGGTGCGCATAATCCACGACCACGAGCCGCCCCGTCTTCGCCACCGAGCGCAGTATGGTCTCGCGGTCGAGCGGCACCAGCGTGCGTACGTCGATCACCTCCGCGGCGACGCCCTCGGCCGCCAGCACATCGGCGGCCTCCAGGGCGTGCGGCAGGCAGCCGGCCACGGAAACGATCGTGAGGTCGCCGCCCGCGCGCTTGACGTCGGCGACGCCGATAGGCACCAGGAAATCCGGGTCAGCGGGGCAGGGCCCGCGCCGGAACCACAGGTCGTTGTCCTCGAACACCATCACCGGGTCCTCGTCGCGGATCGCGGACTTGAGCAATCCCTTCATGTCGGCGGGGGTCGCCGGGGCGACGACCTTCAGGCCGGGCGCGTTCATGAACATCGGGTACGGCCGGTCGGAGTGCTGCGCGGCATTGGAGCCGTTGTGCCACATCGAGGCACGGAAGACCACCGGGATGCGCGCGCGCCCGCCGGTCATGTAGTGCAGCTTCGCCGCCTGGTTGATGATCTGGTCCGAGGCGAGGTAGGCGAAGCTGGCGATGGTCAGATCGACGATCGGCCGCAGTCCCGTCATGGCCGCGCCGACGGCGAGCCCGCAGAAGCTGTTCTCGGAGATCGGCGTGCTGCGCAGGCGCTTCGCGTCGACCTGCAGCAGGCCGCTGCCGCTGTAGAGGTAGATGTCCTCGCCGATCAGGATAACGCGCTCGTCGCGATCCATCTCCTGCTGTTCGGCCTCGAAGATTGCCTCGAAATAGCTCAGTTCGCGTTCCGGTTCCATCAGCGCAGCTCCGGTGCCGCGCCGCACGGGCTGGCGTAGAGGTGATCGAAAACCGTGGCCTGTGCGGGCTCGGGCGCGGCGCGGGCGAAGGCCAGGGCGTTCCTGAGCTCGTCGCCGACCTCCGCCTCGAGCGCTGCCAGCGCTGTTTCTTCCAGCACGCCCTCCGCGAGCAGCCGCTCGCGATACAGTGCCACCGGGTCGCGCGCGCGCCAGGCGGCGATCTCCTCCGGGCTGCGGTATTGCGCCGGGATGAGCAGGTTGACCGCGTGCTCGTCGTAGCGATAGGTCTTCGCCTCCACGAGGCTCGGCCCCAGGCCCTCGCGCGCACGCGCCACCGCGCGCGCCACGGCAGCCTGCACGGCCTCGAGATCCTGGCCGTCGACGGCCTCGGAGGGCATGCCGTAGGCGCCCGCGCGGGTGGCGATCCCGGGCATGCTGTGGGAGAGCGCGAGCGGCGTGGTGGCCGCGTAGCCGTTGTTCTCGCACACGTAGACCGCGGGCAGGCGCCACAGCGCCGCCATGTTCAGCGACTCGTGGAAGGTGCCCTGGTTCACGGCGCCGTCGCCGAAGAAGCACAGCGAGACGCGACCATTGCCGAGCACCTGCGCCGACAGCGCCGCGCCGGTCGCCAGCGGAATGCCGCCGCCGACGATGGCCGACTCGCCGATGATCCCGACGCTCACGTCCGCGAGGTGCATCGAGCCGCCGCGGCCGCCGCAGATGCCGTCCGCCTTGCCCATGAGCTCGGCCATCAGCGGCGCGAGGGTCGCGCCCTTGCCGATCGGGTGGCCGTGCGAGCGGTGCGTGCCGGTCACGTAGTCGTCCTCGCCAAGCGCCATGCAGGCGCCGACGATGGCGGCCTCCTGGCCGGCGCTGGAATGGCAGGCGCCGGGAATCTCTCCCGCGCGCACGGCCTTGGCGACGGCTTCCTCGAAGCGGCGGATGCGCAGCATCCGGCGCAGGCTCTCGATGCGTTGCGTGCGGGTCAGGCTCATGCGATGGATCCTGAAAGGGTTGCCGATTGTGCGCCATGGTAACCGCATCGTAACGGACGCCGGATTAACGCTGCGCAATACTGGGACCATCACGGTGCGGCAGGGAGACGGCGCATGGATCGGCGGATGCAGGGGATGGTCGCCTTCGTCACGGGGGCCGGTTCGGGAATCGGGCTCGCTTGCGCCGCGCGCTTCGCGCGGGAGGGCGCCGCGGTCGCCGGCTTCGATCTGCAGGGCGAAAGTGCCTTTGCCGGGGTGGCGGCGGGGGGCCCGTTCCACACCGGCGACGTGACGGATGCCGCGGCGCTCG
>JAGPES010000129.1 GCA_018057015.1 Pseudomonadales bacterium
GCCGCCGTTTCTCGCTACCGTCGCGCTGTTCGTCGATCCGTCCGCCGACGAGGTGCGGCGCGTGGTGGACGTCACGCGCCCGGACCTGCTGCAGTTCCACGGCGACGAGGATCCGGGGTTCTGCGCCGGTTTCGGCGTGCCCTACATCAAGGCCGTGAAAATCGGCGCCGCGCCGCCCGAGCCCGGCGTGCTGGGCTATCATGCGCTGGCACGCGGCCTGCTGCTCGACACTCATGATCCCGCGGCCGCAGGCGGCACCGGTCGGACGTTCGACTGGTCGCTGGCGCCGCGGGGCAGTGCGCGGCCGATCATCCTCGCGGGCGGTCTGAACGCGCTAAACGTCGCGCAGGCGATCCGGCAGGTGCGGCCCTACGCGGTCGACGTGAGCAGTGGCGTGGAAGCGGCGCCGGGCATCAAGGACGCCGCCAGGGTGAGGGAATTCATGCGGGCGGTGGCGGTCGTGAACGCCGCGGTCCGCGACTGACACTCATAAGGAAGCTGACGATGAGCTGGCTAGACAAGATAGTCCCCGCGGCGGTGCGCCGCGGTGAGCGGGGTGAGCAGGACCGCAAGAGCACGGTGCCCGAGGGCCTGTGGCACAAGTGCATCAAGTGCGAGGCGGTGCTGTACCGCCCCGAGCTCGACCGCAGCCTCGATGTCTGCACCAAGTGCGATCATCACATGCGCATCGGGGCGCGCCGGCGCCTTGACATCTTCCTCGACGAAGCGGGGCGCAACGAGCTCTTCACCGACGTCGAGCCGGTGGACCGCCTCAAGTTCAAGGACCTGAAGAAATACAGCGACCGCCTGAAGCAGGCGCAGAAGACCACCGGCGAGCGTGACGCCCTGATCGCGATGGAAGGCAAGGTGATGGAAGTGCCGGTGCACGTGGTGGCCTTCGAGTTCAATTTCCACGGCGGCTCGATGGGCTCCGCGGTGGGCGAGAAGTTCACGCGAACCGCGCGTGCCTCGCTGGAGAAACGCGTGCCGCTGGTGTGCTTCTCGGCGAGCGGCGGGGCGCGCATGCAGGAAGCACTGATCTCGCTGATGCAGATGGCCAAGACCAGCGCGATCCTCGAGCGCCTGAAGGAAGCGGGGGTGCCGTACATCTCGGTGCTGACCGACCCGATCTACGGCGGCGTATCGGCGAGCCTGGCGATCCTCGGCGACATCAACATCGCCGAACCCTACGCGCGCGCCGGCTTCGCCGGTCCGAACATCATCGAGCAGACCATCCGCCAGAAGCTGCCGCGTGGCTTCCAGCGCAGCGAGTTCCTGCTGGAGCACGGCGCGATCGACATGATCGTGCACCGCCAGCAGATGCGCGAGCGCATCGCTTCGTTGCTCGCGAAATTGACCGGCCGGGCCGAACCCGCCGCGGTGTGAGCGGCACGCGACAGGCGATGGGGGCCTTGCCGCGATCGCTGGCCGACTGGCTGGCGTACCTGGAGACGCGCCATCCGGTGACGCAGATCGTCCTCGGCCTGGAGCGTGTCGGCACCGTTGCCGCGCGCATGGGGCTGACGCGGCCGCGGGCCACGGTGATCGCGGTGGGCGGCACCAACGGCAAGGGATCCTGTGTCGCGGTGATCGAGGGCCTGCTGCTGGCGCTGGGCAAGCGCGTCGGCGCCTACACCTCGCCGCACCTGTGCCGCTACAACGAGCGCGTGCGCGTGCAGGGTCGCGAGGCGTCGGACGATGCGTTGTGCGCCGCCTTCGCCGCGATCGAACAGGCGCGCGCAGAGATCCCGCTGACCTATTTCGAATTCGGCACGCTGGCGGCGCTGGAGATCTTCCGCCGCGAGGCGCTCGACTGGATGGTGCTGGAGGTCGGCCTCGGCGGGCGGCTCGACGCGGTGAACATCGTCGATGCCGACGTGGCCGTGGTCACCAGTATCCAGATCGATCATACCGAGTGGCTCGGCCCCGACCGCGAATCCATCGCTCGCGAGAAGGCCGGCATCTTCCGCACCGGGCGCCCGGCCGTGTGCGGCGATCGCGCGCCACCGGTTGCGCTGCGAACGGCGGCGCGCACGCTCGACGCGCCGTGGTACGGCATCGGGCATGCCTTCGATTGCGGCAGTGACCGCAATGGCTGGCACTGGCACGGCACCGCGCATGACGGCCGCGCGCTGGAGCGCGTGGGCCTCGCGGCGCCGCAGCTGCTAGAGGACAACGTATCCTGCGCGCTGCAGGCGCTGGCACTGGCGGGCGTAGAGCCGGACGTGGCGCTGCTGCAGCGCGTGCTGCCGACGATCGGGCTGGCGGGGCGTTTCGAGCGTCGGCGTTTCGGTGCGAACGAATGCGTGCTGGATGTCGCGCACAACCCGGCGGGTATCGCGCAGCTCGCGGCGCGGCTCGCCGCAGATCCGCCGCGTGGTCGCACCGTGGTGCTGTTCGCCGCGATGCGCGACAAGGACCTCGGGGCGATGCTGGGCAGTCTCGCGCCGCTCGCCGATGCATGGCTGTTCGCCGAGCTGCCCGGGGCGCGCGCGGCGCGGGCTGCGCAGGCCGCGGCGGCGCTCGGTGCGGGTGAGGGCGTGGCATCGGTGCAGTGCTGCGACAGCGTGGCCGCCGCGCTCGAACATGCGCGGGAGACGCTGCGCGCGGGTGACAGGCTGGTGGTGTGCGGTTCCTTCCACACGGTGGGGCCGGCGCTGGAATGGCTCGATGAGCGGGACGCGGAGCCCGGGGAGACGCCGTGACGGAAGCAATGAAACACAGACTGGTTGGGGCGGCCGTACTGGTGGCGCTGGGCGTCATCGCGTGGCCCGTACTGTTCGACACCACGCCGGTGCGCGAGATCAGCCAGCGCAGCCAGATCCCGTCGGAGCCCGCGATCGAGCGCTTCAGCGTCGAGGAACCGACGCCGCCGCAGCTGCCTCCGGCGCCGGATTCGACGGCGCAGCGCGCCGCGCAGGCGTCCCAGACCGAAGCCGGGCGCGAGCAGGAGGCAGCGGCGCTCGCGCCCAAGGACGACAAGCCGGTGGCGAGCGCGGTGAAGGATCCCGCGAGCGGACTGCCCGTGCAGTGGGCGGTGCAACTCGGGGCGTTCAGCCAGATGCAGGCCGCGCAGGACATCAAGCTTCGCGCCGAGCAGGCGGGTTTCCATCCGATACTGCAGTCTGTTCCCACCGACAAGGGGACGCTGCACAAGGTGTACGTCAACCCCAAGCTCGATCGCGCCGAGGCGCAGGCCCTTGCCGCGCAGGTCAAGGAGAAAATCGCCGTCGATGGCTATGTCACGCGGTATTATCCCTGAATGATGTTGCGGCCGGCTTTGCTAGAATGATCGCTCTTTCGCCGGACCGGAAATCGCGTGGACGCGCTTAACGCTGCTGATTGGGTGATCATCACGGTCGTCGGCCTGTCGATGCTCATCAGCGTGCTGCGCGGCTTCATTCGCGAAGCGCTCTCGCTCGCGGGATGGGTGCTCGGATTCCTGGTCGCGATGGTGTTCTCGGATCGGCTCGAGTACCTGCTTACCGGCGTCGTCACCGACGCCACCGGGCGCCACATTGTCGCCTTCGCGCTGCTGTTCGTGCTGACCCTGATCGCGGTCGCGCTGGCCGGCAAGCTGTTTCGCAGCCTGGTGCATTTCGCCGGGCTGGGCTTGCTGGACCGGCTGCTCGGGATGGCCTTCGGCTTCGCGCGCGGCGTTTTCATCCTGCTCGCGGCCGTGGTGATCCTGCGTGCGCTGCTTGACCTGGATCGCTTCGGCTGGTGGCAGTCGTCGGTGCTGCTGCCGCACCTGCTGCTGCTGGAGAACTGGTTCCGGCAATTCACCGGCATGCTGAGCGCCAGGCTTGCCGGTGCGGGCACCTGAGAACGGAGGAACGCGGATAATGTGCGGCATCGCGGGCATCGTCGGACGTGGTCACGTAAACCAGCAACTCTACGATGCGCTGACGGTGCTGCAGCACCGCGGCCAGGACGCCGCGGGCATCGTGACCTGCGACAACGGCGTGTTCAAGCAGCGCAAGGCCAACGGCCTGGTGCGCGACGTGTTCCGCAGCGAGCACATGGAGCGCCTGAGCGGAATGTACGGCATCGGCCACGTGCGCTATCCCACCGCGGGCAGCGCGAGCTCGGCACTGGCGCAGCCGTTCTACGTGAACAGTCCCTACGGCATCTGCCTCGCGCACAACGGCAACCTGACCAACTCGGTCGAGTTGCGCGCGCAGGTGTTCCAGGCGGACCTGCGCCACATCAACACCGACTCCGACAGCGAGGTGCTGCTGAACGTGTTCGCGCATGAACTTCAGATCCTCGGCAAGCTGGTGCCCGACGCGAACGACATCTTCACCGCGGTCGCAGGCGTGCACCGGCGCGCGCGCGGCGGCTACGCGGTGGTCGCACTGATCGCGGGACACGGCATCGTGGCTTTCCGCGACCCGAACGGCATCCGTCCGCTGATCTTCGGCGAGCGCCAGAACGCGGGCGCTACCGAGTACATGGTCGCGAGCGAGAGCGTGGCGCTCGACGTGCTGGGCTTTCGCGTTATCCGCGACGTGGCGCCCGGCGAGTCGGTCTTCATAGACGTGGCCGGCACGCTGCACACGCGCCAGTGCGCCGACAACCCGAGCCTCACGCCGTGCATCTTCGAGCACGTGTACTTCGCGCGCCCCGATTCGATCATCGACGGTATCTCGGTCTACAAGGCGCGGCTGCGCCAGGGCGAGCGGCTCGCGGACAAGATCAAGCGACTGCGGCCAGACCACGACATCGACGTGGTGATCCCGATCCCCGACACCAGCCGCGTCGCCGCGCAGGTGATCGCCTACGAGCTCGGCGTGAAGTTCCGCGAGGGCCTGATGAAGAACCGCTACATCGGCCGCACCTTCATCATGCCGGGGCAGGCGATGCGCAAGAAATCGGTGCGCCAGAAGCTGAACCCGATCGAGCTCGAGTTCCGCGACAAGAACGTGTTGCTGGTCGACGACTCGATCGTGCGCGGCACCACCTGCAACGAGATCATCCAGATGGCCCGCGACGTGGGCGCAAGGCGCGTGTATTTCGCCTCGGCCGCGCCGCCGGTGCGCTGGCCGAACGTCTACGGCATCGACATGCCCTCGTCCGACGAGCTGGTCGCCTTCGGGCGCACCGAGGACGAGGTCTGCGAGCTGATCGGCGCCGACTGGCTCGTCTACCAGGATCTCGAGGACCTGGTGTCGTGCTCGCGCGACGGCAATCCCGGGGTGCGGGCCTTCGACTGCTCGGTGTTCAACGGGGAATACGTGACCGGGGACGTCGACGCGGCGTATCTCGAACGCCTGCACGCGGCGCGCAACGACGACTCCAAGTCCAGGCGCGAAACCGCGGCCCGCGCGGGCGATTCCGCGCTCGTCGGCCTGCACAACCATGCCACCTGATCCGCCGGGGGGACCGCCGATGCACGATGACGAACGCCGCGCCGCACTGGCGGGTGCGCGCGGCGACACGCTGGCGGTGCGCGCCGGGCAGGCACGCAGCAGCGAGGGCGAGCACTCCGAGGCGCTGTTCCTGACGTCGAGCTACGTATTCGATTCCGCCGCCGACGCCGCGGCGCGCTTTGCCGGGACCGCACCCGGAAACGTCTACTCGCGCTACACCAACCCCACCGTGCGCACCTTCGAGGAGCGCATCGCCGCGCTCGAGGGCGCAGAGCAGGCCGTGGCGACGTCTTCGGGCATGGCCGCGATACTCACCGCCTGCATGGCGTACCTGCAGGCCGGGCAGCACATCGTGTGCTCGCGCAGCGTGTTCGGCTCGACCACGGTGATGCTGAACCGCTTCATCGCGAAGTTCGGTGTCTCGATCAGCTATGTCTCGCCCACCGACTATGCCGGCTGGGAAGCGGCGATGCGCCCCGGGACGCGCATGCTGTTCCTCGAGACGCCCTCGAACCCTCTCAACGAGGTGGTCGACATCGCGCGCGTGGCGCAGATCGCGCACGGGCGCGACGCGCTGGTGGTCGTCGACAACTGTTTCCTGAGTCCCGCGCTGCAGCAGCCGCTGCAATTCGGCGCCGACGTGGTGATCCACTCCGCGACCAAGTACATCGACGGACAGGGCCGCTGCCTCGGCGGCGTGCTGTGCGGCAGCCGTGAACTGATGGATCAGGCCGTGGGATTCCTGCGTTCCGCGGGTCCGTGCCTCAGCCCCTTCAACGCCTGGGTGTTCCTGAAGGGGCTGGAGACGCTGCGCATCCGCATGGAGGCGCACAGCCGCAGCGCGCTGGAGATTGCCGAGTGGCTGCAGGCGCAGCCGGGCGTGACCGGCGTGAACTTCGCGGGGCTCGCCTCGCATCCGGACCATGCGCTCGCCTGTCGCCAGCAGCGCGGTTTCGGCGGGGTGCTGTCGTTCACCGTCGCCGGCGGCCAGCCCGCGGCCTGGCGCTTCATCGACGCGACGCGGCTGCTCTCGATCACCGCGAATCTCGGCGACGCCAAGACCACCATCGTGCACCCGGCCAGTACCACCCACGGCCGCCTCTCGGAGGAGGAACGCCGCGCGCAGGGCATCACACCCGAGCTGATCCGCGTGGCGGTGGGGCTGGAAGACGTAGACGACATCAAGGAAGACCTCGCGCGCGGGCTTGCGGCGATCCACGCCGCGTAAAACCCGCCTATCCTTAAGCGCGAACCGGAACACGGTCGCGGGCATGGCCCGTTCCTACAATCGTGCCAGCGACCTCGATCGGTTGATGCGCCGCTCCCTGTAGCGGGCCATGCCCGCGACCCGGATCGTCGCCCGTGTAGGAGCGGGCCATGCCCGCGACCAGAGCCCGCGACCTCGAGAGGAACCAGCGTGCAGGATATCATCGAACAGGCCGTGCGCGAGATCGGGCGCGTGCTGCTCGGCAAGGACCGCCAGATCCGCCTCGCGCTGTGCGCGCTGTTCTCGCGCGGGCATCTGCTGATCGAGGACATGCCCGGCATGGGCAAGACCACGCTCTCGCATGCGCTGGCCCGCGTGCTGGGCCTGGAGTTCGCGCGGGTGCAGTTCACCAGCGACATGTTGCCCGGCGACATTCTCGGCGTCTCGGTGTTCGACCAGCGCGCGCAGGTCTTCAACTTCCACCCCGGCCCGGTGTTCACCGAGGTCCTGCTGGCCGACGAGATCAATCGCAGCACCCCGAAGACGCAGAGCGCACTGCTCGAGGCGATGGCCGAGCGCCAGGTGACGATAGAAGGCGAGACGCGCGCGCTCCCGGCGGACTTCTTCGTGATCGCCACACAGAACCCGGTCACGCAGGCCGGCACCTTCCCTCTGCCCGAATCGCAGCTCGACCGCTTCCTGATGCGCATCGAGATCGGCTACCCGGACCGTGCCGCCGAGCGCACGATGCTCGCGGGCGGCGCGGGCACGCCGCCGATCGAGGCGCTGAAGGCGGCGCTCTCGCGCGAGCAGTTGCGGCGCATCCAGGGTGAATCGCAGCAGGTGGGCACGGCCGATATGCTGCTCGACTACGTGCAGCGGCTGATCGAGTACACGCGCAGCGCCCCCGAGTTCGCGCACGGCCTTTCGCCGCGCGGCGCCCTTGCGCTGGTCAACAGCGCGCGCACCTGGGCCTACATGGAAGGGCGCGCGCACGTGGTGCCCGAGGACGTGCAGGCCGTGCTGCCCGCCGTGGTGGCGCACCGGCTGCGCAGCACCACCGATTTCACCGGCGACGGGCGCGCGCTGGTGCAGCGCCTGCTGACCGACGTGGACGTCTTCGACTGATGCGCGCGCCGGCGCGTGGCGCGGGCCTGCGCCGGCGGCTGCGCACACGCTGGATCGCGTGGGTCGGCCGGCGCATCCCGCCGGCGCGCGAAGTCGTGCTGACGCAGCGCAACATCTTCATCTTCCCCACCGGCAGCGGCTTCGCCTTCCTCGCGCTGCTGCTGGCGCTGCTGGTCACCGGCATCAACTACGAGAGCAATCTGGTGTTCGCGCTCACCTTCCTGCTCGGCGGGTTGTTCATCGTGGGCGTGCTGCACACCTATGCGAATCTCGCGCAACTGCGACTGTCCGCCGGCACGGCCCACCCGGTCTTCGCGGGCGAACAGGCGAGCTTTGCCGTGCAGTTGCGCGACGAAGGCAAGCGCGCGCACGACGGCATCACGCTGGCGTGGCCGGATGGCGACGAGACCGGCGCGCGCGTTGCGCCGCTGGGCGAGGACCACGTGCTGCTGTTCACGCGCGCCAGGCGGCGCGGCTGGTTGCACCCGGGGCGTTTGCGCCTCGAGAGTCGCTACCCGCTGGGGCTGCTGCGGGCGTGGTCGTGGCTGGATCTGGAT
>JAGPES010000130.1 GCA_018057015.1 Pseudomonadales bacterium
CGCGCCTTCGCGGCGCGTGCGGTACTCGTATTCGAACTTGCGTCGCAGCAGCGCGCCGGGATCGTCCGGCACCTGGCGCAGCCATTGCTCCACGGCCTGGTCCTGTTCGCCGTTGCCGGCCTCGGCTCCAGCTCCAGCCTCGGCTTCAACTTCCGCCTCCGCCTCCGCCTCCTCCTCCGCTTCGGCTTCGGCGCGGGCCGTGGCGTCTGCGCTCTTCCCGTCCTTGTCGTCGCGTTGCCCGGCACCGGGTTGCTGCTGTCGCTGCTCGTCGAGCGGTGCGCCCTGCGTCCCGGGCGCGTCGGTCTTCGGTTCGCCGCCGGCGCCGGATTCGTCGCCTGGCTTGCTGTCCTGCCCGTCCTGCGATTGCTGCTGCCGGCCGTCCGCCGGGGATTGTCCGTCCTGCGAGGGGTTTGCGTCCTGCTGCCCGCCCTGGTCCTGCTGCTGTTGCTGTTGCTGCTGCTGTTGCCGCTGCTGGTTCAGCGCCTCCTCCACCAGCTTGCGGTTCGCTGCGGCGTCGCCCATGCCGGGTTCGCGCGCCAGCGCCGCGTCGTAGGCCGCGAGCGCCTCCGCGAGCCGCCCGGCGCGCGCCAGCGCGTTGCCGCGGTTGTAGTGCGCATCGGCGTCGTCCCGCGTGGCCCAGGACCCGGCCGCGCCCGCGTAGTCGCCGGCCTCGTACTGCGCCGTGGCGCGCCAGTCCGGCGAGCGGAACAGTTGCGCCGCGCGCGCCGGATCCTGTTCGCTCATGGCACGCGCGCCCTGCTGGTCCCTGGTGAGCCACAGGTCCTGCCACTCCAGCGCCTCGGCGCGCGGCTGCGGCAGCAGCAGGGCGAGCGCGATGCCGAGCAGCCAGCCGCGACGGAAGGCGAGCGCGGCCAGTGGCAGCAGCGCGAGCGCCAGCCAGGCACCTCGGTCCTGCCAGCGGTCGAAGGTACGCGTGACGCCGTCGTCGGGCGCGATGTCGGTGGCGAGCGGCGGCGGCAGCAGCGCGGCGATATCGCTGTCGTCGAGGCTCAGGGTGGCGAAGCGTCCTGCGGCGGTGGCGACGCCCTCGCGCATGGTGTCGAGGTCCACGCCGGGTACCACGATGCTGCCGTCGCGCTCGCGCAGGAAGCCGCCCCGGGGCAGCGGGATCGGGGCGCCGGCCGCGGTGCCTGCCGCGAGCAGCGACAGCGACAGACCCGAGGCCTCCAGGGCCCGGGCCACCTCGGCGTGCTGCGAGGCCGGGAAGCGGTCGGTCACGACCAGCAACCGCCCGCGCTCCACGCCGGCGCCGCGCGCGAGCGAGGCTGCCAGCGCCACGGCCGCGGGCAGGTCGTTGCCGGCGGCCGGCATGATGTCGGGCGACAGTGCCGGCAGCATCGCCGCCAGCGTGCGCGCGTCGTCCGACAGCGGCGTGACCACGTGCGCGTCGCCCGCGTAGACGATCAGCGCGGTCTGCCCGTCCTGGCGCCGCGCCAGGATATCGCCCAGCTTGAAGCGCGCGCGCTCGTGGCGCGAGGGCGCGAGATCGCCGGCGCGCATGGTGTGACCGAGGTCGAGCGCGATGATCAGCGGGTCGCTGGCGCGGTGCACGGGTTCCGGCAGGCGCTCCCAGGCCGGTCCCGCGAGCCCCAGCACGGCGAGCGCCCAGCCCGCGAGCAGCAGCAAGGGCAGGGCGTTGCGTCGTCCGCCACTTTCGGGCAGCAGCAGGGCGGCGAGCAGCGCGGGATCGATCAGCTCGCTCCACAGCGCGGGCCGCGCGCGTCGGCGCAGGAACGCGTAGGCGAGCAGCGCGCAGGGCAGCAGCGCGAGCAGCCAGGCCGGGCGCAGGAAATGGAAGTCGGCGAGGGCGGCCATCGCTTCAGCGACTCCCTTCGGCGACACTGCGGCGCGGCCACAGCAGGCCCAGCGCCAGTGCCAACGAGAGCAGCAGCGCCACGCCCAGCGGCCAGTGCTGCAACGACACCAGCGGGCGGTAGCGTTGCGCCTCCTGCTGCACCGGTTCCAGCCGGTCGAGCTCGGCGTAGATCGTCTCGAGCTCCTCGCGATCGCGGGCGCGGAAATAGCGGCCACCGGTCTGTTGCGCGATGTCGCGCAGGGTGTCCTCGTCGAGGTCGGCCGAGGGATTCACGCGCCGCGCGCCGAAGCGGCTGCCGAAGAGCCCCGGCAGTTCCATCGCCTCGGCGCCGATGCCGATGGTGTAGACGCGCAGCCCGGCGCGCGCGGCCAGCGCCGCGGCCTGGCGCGGCGGGACCTCGCCCGCGGTGTTGGCGCCGTCGGTGAGCAGGATCAGCACGCGGCTCGGCGCCGGCCGCTCGCGCAGGCGTTTCACCGCGATCGCGAGCGCATCGCCGATCGCGGTCTGCTTGCCGGCGAAGCCGATCTGCGCCTCCATCAGCAGCCGTGTCAGCGTGCCGTGGTCCCAGGTGAGCGGCACGTGCAGGTAGGCCTCGCTGCCGAACAGGATGAGTCCCAGGCGGTCACCGGCACGCCGGCGCAGGAATTCGCCCGAGACGCGCTTCACCACGCTCAGGCGGTCGGCGGCGTGGCCATCGAGTTCGAGGTCCTCGGTGAGCATGCTCTCCGAGATGTCCACCGCCAGCATCAGGTCGCGCGCGCTCGCCGGCAGCGCGACGGTGTCGCCGACCCAGCGCGGCGCGCACGCCGCGGCGACCAGCGCGCACCAGGTCAGGGCCAGGGCGAGCAGGCGCAGCCAGTGCGGGCGCGGGCGCCGCATCGTGGTGCCGACGCCAGCCGCCGCCCGCACCGCGCGCGGGAAATACAGCGCCTGCTCGCGCCGGCGCGCCGGCGGCAGCAGCGCGTAGACGAGCAGCGGCAGCGGCAGCAGCACGGCGGCCCAGGGCAGCGCGAACTCGATCACCGGTGGCGCCTCAGCCAGTCGCGACAGGCCGCGTGCAGCGCGTCCTGGTCGCAGGGCGCGGCGGGGTCGTAGGGCGCGATCACCAGCGCGCGTCCGGCACCGCTGCCGAAAGCGGCGGTGCGACCGCTGCGGTCGAGGAAGGCGAGCCAGGCCTCGCCGCACAGCGGCGCGACCTCGGCCCGTGGATAGCGAACCAGTGCGGCACGGCGCAACAGCGCGCCCGCACCCCGCGCGAAGCCCGCCGCATCGCCCGTGGCACGGCTCGCGCGGTACAGCGCCTCGAGCTCGGCGCGCGCGCGCCGACGATAGCGGTTGCGCCGCCGCGCGCGCAGCCACAGCGCGAGCACAGAGCCGAACACGAGCAGTGCCAGTGCCGCGAGCAGCCACCAGCCCGGCGCCGGCGGCCACCAGCCCACCGCGGGCGGCAGGTGCAGCGGGCGCAGCGCGGCCAGCGGATCGGCGGCGTTCATCGCGCGCGACCGTTGAAGTAGCGCGCCAGCACCTCCAGCGCCGGCGCGTCGGTGGCGAGCGGTATCAGCGGCGCCCGAACGCGCGCGAACGCGGCCTGCAGCGTCGTGCGCTCGGCGCGGAACAGCGCGTCGTAGCGCTCGCGCAGCGCCGCTTCGCCGGCATCGATGCCCAGGCGGCGCGCGCCGTCCGACACCGTTGCGCGCCCGTGCGCGGGCAGCGCCCGTTCGAGCGGGTCGTGGACGTGGATCGCGCCCACATCGCTGTGGCGCGCGAGCAGGTGCAACTGCTGCGCGGCGGCGTCGTCCCAGCCGCCGAAGTCGCTCAGCAGCAACACCAGGCTGCCCGGGCGCGCCACGCGGCGCGTGCTGGTGAGCGCTTCGGCGAGCGTGGCCGCCGTGGCCGCCGAGCCGCCGGGGATGCCGAGGCGGTGGTTGAAGTCGTGGCAGGTGCGCAGCAGCGCGAGCGCGGCGTGGCGGTCGCGTTGCGGGCGCACCTCGTGGTGCCCGTGCTCCCCCAGCACCAGCCCGCCGATGCGGTCGCCGCCGGCGAGCGTCGCCCACGCCAGCAGCGCCGCGGCGTGAACCGCCTGCACCGACTTCAGCGTGCGGCGGCTGCCGAAGAACATGCCCTGGCGCTGGTCCACCAGCAGGAACACCGGGCGTTCGCGCTCCTCGCGGAAGATGCGCGTGTGGGTGCGGCCGGTGCGCGCGGTGACACGCCAGTCGATCGCGCGCACGTCGTCGCCGGCCACGTAGGCGCGCACTTCCTCGAACTCGATGCCGCGGCCGCGCCGCGCGCTGCGCAGCGTGCCGGCCAGCTCGCCCAGCGCGCGGCTCGGCGGCTGCAGTTGCAGCCGCGCGGCCACCGCGCGCAGGCCGAGCAGGTCCTGCATGGTGCAGTACGGCCCCGAGGCCGGGGCGATGGTGGCTTCCCTGCGCCGCGCCATGAGGGGCTCTCAGCCCACCGGCACCGCGGCCAGCAGTTCATCGATGACGTTATCCGGGCTGGTGCCCGCGGCCTCGGCATCGAAGTTGAGGATCAGGCGGTGGCGGAAGGCATCGTGCACCACGGCCTGGACGTCGTCGGGCGCGACGAAATCGCGCCCCTTCAACCAGGCGTGGGCGCGCGCGGCGCGATCCAGCGCGATGGTGCCGCGCGGGCTCACGCCATAGTCGAGCCAGCGCCTGAGCGGCTCGCCGCCACGCGTGGCCAGCGCGAGCTGGATGATGTACTCCTCGACGCTCTCGGCCATGTGCAGCGCGAGGATTTCGGCGCGCGCGGCGAATACGTCCTGCTGGCTCACGGCCGGTGGCGGCGGCGCCGGCACCCGGCCCGCCTCGCGCCGCGCCAGGCGCAGGATCTCGCGCTCGGCCTGCAGCGCCGGATAGCCCACGCGCACGTGCAGCAGGAAGCGGTCGAGCTGCGCCTCGGGCAGCGGGTAGGTGCCTTCCTGCTCGATGGGGTTCTGGGTCGCCATCACCAGGAACAGCGCCGGCAGCGGGTAGGTGGTGCTGCCGACGCTGACCTGGCGCTCGGCCATCGCCTCCAGCAGCGCCGACTGCACCTTGGCCGGCGCGCGGTTGATCTCGTCGGCGAGCACGAGGTTGTGGAAGATCGGGCCGCGCTGGAAGCGGAATGTGCCGTCCTCGGGACGGTAGATGTCGGTACCGGTCACGTCGCCGGGCAGCAGGTCGGGGGTGAACTGGATGCGGTGGAAGTCGCCCTCGACGCCGCGCGCGAGCTCGCGGATGGCGCGCGTCTTCGCCAGCCCCGGCGCGCCCTCGACCAGCAGGTGCCCGTCGGCGAGCAACGCGATCAGCAGGCTGTCGACCAGGTGCTGCTGCCCGATGACCTGCTGCGCCAGCCAGGCGCGAAGGCCGGCGATGGTGTCGCTGCGTGTGCTCACGTTACTCCGTTCTCCCTGGATTGTGGATCCCGCTGTGGGTCGGGCCTCAGCCGGACAATTGTCCGAATGAATTCGGACCCACAGGGGGATCGGCAGTAAGTTTTGCATTGTAGTCTGCGCGCCGCGCGCGTTGCGCGCACGCCACGCGCAACGTCGGCCCGGCTTCGACCGGTGCGGCAGCGCGAGGTTCCATAGTATCCTCGCCGCGCAACGCCGGGGCGGGGGCCGGGGCGCCTGCGCCGCGCGGCGCGCCACCGGCCCGACATCATGCTAACAACGGGTGCAGGCATGAACGACAGCAGGAGCAAGGAACGGTTTCTCGGCTTCCTGAACGAGGAGATCCACCGCCGTGCGCCGCAGGGCGAGGCGGCGGTGCTGAAGGCCTTCGCGGCCGAGGTGATCGGCGCCATGGATTTCGAGGACGTGCGCGACCGGCGCCCGGCCGACGTCTGGGCCTCCATCCACTACGCCTGGCGGTATCTGCAGCAGTACGATCCGGCGGGTTCGAAGATCAGCCTGTTCAACCCGCGTTTCGAGCAGCACGGATGGACCTCGCGCCACACCGCGGTGCTGGTGCTGACACACGGCATTCCCTTCGTGTCCGAGTCGCTGCGCCTGGAGCTGAACCGCCGCGGCATCGTGATCCACATGCTGGTGAGCTCCGATCTCACCGTGCAGCGCGACGCCGGGCACGAACTGCGGCAGATCTACCCGGCGACGGTGCCCCCGGACGGCGAGCGGCGCACGCGCGAGGCGCTGGTGTACATGGAGATCTCGCGCATCGGCGACCCGGCGCTGCTGGCCGCGATCGAGCAGAGCCTCGCCGAGGTCATCGCCGAGGTCACGGTGGTCGTGGACGATTTCGAGCCGATGTGCGCGCGCGTGCGCGAACTGGTCGCCGCGCTGCCCGGGTGCTCGCAGGGGGTTGCCGAGCCCGAATGGACCGAGAACCGCGCCTTCCTGCAATGGCTGCTGGACGGCAACTTCACCTTCCTCGGTTACGAGATGCTCGAGGTGGACCGCGGCGGCGCAACGCTGCGCGTCGGCAGTCGCGGCGACACGAAACTCGGCCTGCTGCGCGCGCGCGACACGCCCGCGGCCGGCTTCCTCGCGCAGGAGATCGGGGAGCTGGAGCGCAAACCCGGGCAGCAGCGCCCGCAACTGGTGTTCTTCAAGTCCGCGCGCCGCTCGCGCGTGCACCGCATCGCCTATCCCGACTATATCGCGGTCAGTTGCCACGACGCCGACGGGCGGATCAGCGCGCAGCACTGCTTTCTCGGGTTGTTCACCGCGGTGGTCTACACCATGGATCCCGAGGAAATCCCGATCGTGCGGCGCAAGGTCGCCGAGGTCATCGAGCGCTCGCGCCCGAGCACCAGCAGCCACCGCCTGCGCACGCTCAGGCGCGTGCTCGAGGTGCTGCCGCGCGACGAGCTGTTCCAGGGCGACACCGCCACGCTCTACGACACCGCGATGCGCATATTCCTGATCCAGGAGCGGCGCAAGACCCGGCTGTTCATCCGCACCGACCGGCGCAACCGGTTCGCCTTCTGCCTGTTGTACTGGCCGCGCGACATCTACCGCACCGAGCTCAGGCAGAAGATCGAGTCGCGGCTGATGGACGCGCTGGGCGCCGAGGAATCGGAGTTCACCACCTTCTTCTCCGAGTCGGTGCTGGTGCGCACCTATTTCGTGATGCGCCTGGGCGATCACGCGCGCACCGACTACGACCCCGGGGAGCTCGAGACGCTGGTCGTGCGCATCGCGCAACAATGGCAGGACGAGCTCGGCACGGCGCTCGCCGAGGAGTTCGGCGAGGAGCAGGGCCTGCGCCGCCTCGCCCTCTACGCGCAGGCCTTCCCTGCCGGCTACCGCGACGACAACGACACGCCGGTGGCGGTGGCCGACATCCGTGCCTTCGACGCGCTGGAGCTCGACGGCGGGCTGGGAGTGCATCTCTACCGCAACGTGCGCGAACCGGAGAACCTGCTGCACTTGCGGCTCTACAGCCCGGATCGCCCCGTCGAGCTCTCGGACGTGATCCCGATGCTGGAGAACCTCGGCATGCGTGTGCTCGGCGAACGTCCCTACCAGCTGGTGCGCGCCGACCGGCGCGAACTCTGGGTGCACGATTTCAGCCTGGCCTATGCGCTGGCCGGGGACGTCGACGCGCCCGCCGTTGCCCCGGCCGTGGAGGCCGCCTTCCTCAACGTGCTCGCGGGCCGTGCCGAGAGCGACGGCTTCAACCGCCTGATCGTGGGCACGCGCCTGGGCTGGCGCGAGGTCGCGGTGCTGCGCGCATACGCGCATTACATGAAGCAGGTGCGCTACAACTTCTCGCAGGAGTTCATCGCCGAGACGCTGGGACGTCATCTCGGCATCGGACGCGCGCTGGTTCAACTCTTTCACACGCGCTTCGATCCGGCGGCCAGTGTGGACATGGCGGCCCGCCACGAGGCCGAGGAGGCGCTCGCGGCGGGCATCCTCGCGGATCTCGAGCGCGTGGGGCAGCTCAACGAGGACCGCGTGCTGCGAGCGTATCTCGCGCTGATCCGTGGCACGCTGCGCACCAACTGGTTCCAGCGTGACGAGCATGGCGAACCGAAGGAGTGGTTCTCGTTCAAGTTCGACTGCGCCGCGCTGCCGAACCTGCCGCGCCCGGTGCCGAAATACGAGATCTGGGTCTACTCGCCGCGCGTCGCGGGCGTGCACCTGCGCGGCGGCAAGGTCGCGCGCGGCGGGCTGCGCTGGTCGGACCGCCCGGAGGACTTTCGCACCGAGGTGCTGGGCCTGGTGAAGGCGCAGCAGGTGAAGAACGCGGTGATCGTGCCGGTGGGCGCCAAGGGTGGCTTCGTGCCGAAGCAGTTGCGTCCCGACGCCGGCCGCGAGGCGGTGCAGGCCGAGGCGGTGGCCTGCTACCGGATCTTCGTGCAGGGCCTGCTCGATCTGACCGACAA
>JAGPES010000131.1 GCA_018057015.1 Pseudomonadales bacterium
TTCGTGCTCGGTATCGCTGCGCTGCGCGATGCCCGCGGCATCGCGGCGCGCGCCGAGGCCCACCTGGCCACCGTGGGTCCGGATTCATCCGCACAATCCACCGTGGGTCTGCATTCATGCGGACAAATCCGTTTGGGTCCGGATGAATCCGGGCACCTTGTCCGCATGAATGCCGACCCACCGATTGCCGCCCGCGCGCGCTTCCTCGTGCTCGATCGCTTCGCGGGCCAAGGCTTCGCGCGCGTCGATGCGCAACTGGCGCGTTTCATGGCGGAATTCACCCGGCGCAGCGGCGTGCCGCTCGAACCGGTCTACACGGGCAAGCTGTTCCTCGGCCTGCACACGCTGGTCGGCGAAGGCCGTTTTGCGCCCGGCACGCGGGTGCTGGCGCTGCACACCGGCGGGCTGCAGGGCGCGCGCGGTGCCTCGTGCGGGCGCATGATGCCTGCGGCGCGCGCCGTGCCGCTATAATCCGCGGCGCTTTCATTGGAGCCAGCGAGCATGACCCAATTCCGCAGCGTCGGACTCATGGGCCGGGTAGGCAGCGCCGAGGTGCTGGAGACCCTGGTCCACCTGCGCGAGCTGCTGTGCGCGCGCGGCCTGCGCGTGGTCGTGGAGCGCGAGGTGGCGGAGCACCTGCGCCCGGCGCCCGGCGAGGTGCGCGGGCGCGAGGATATCGGGTGCGACACCGATCTCGTGATCGTGGTCGGCGGCGACGGCAGCCTGCTCGGTGCGGCGCGATCGCTGGCGCCGCAGGGTGCGCCGGTGCTCGGCGTGAACCGCGGACGGCTCGGCTTCCTCACCGATATCTCGCCCCAGCAGCTCGAGGCGCAGCTCGACGAGGTCCTCGCCGGCCGCTTCCTGATCGAGTCGCGCTTCCTGCTCGACGTGGTGGTCACGCGGGACAACGCGGTGCTGGCGCGCGGCGACGCGCTGAACGACGTGGTGCTGAACTCCGGCATCTCGGCGCGCATGATCGAGTTCGAACTCTACATCGAGGAACAGTTCGTCTACACCCAGCGCTCCGACGGGCTGATCATCTCGACGCCCACCGGCAGCACGGCCTATTCGCTCTCCGGCGGCGGTCCGATCATGCACCCGGGACTCGACGCCATCGTGCTGGTGCCGATGTTCCCGCACACGCTGGGCAGCCGCCCGCTGGTGATCCACGGCAGCAGCAGCATCCGCATCGTGATCAACGAGTACAACGAGCTGCACCCGAGCATCAGCTGCGACGGCCAGCTCAACATCACGGCGAGCCCGGGCGACATGATCCACGTGCACAAGAAGCCCGAGCACCTGAAGCTGCTGCACCCACTGGACCACAATTTCTACGATATCTGCCGCGCCAAGCTCGGCTGGGGCAGCCGGCCCGATGGCGACGAATGAGGCCCGCATGACGGCTGCAGCAGGCTGAACGGCAATGCCCGCTTTCAGAGCACTGGAGACGCGCATCGGCACCGAGCTGGCGGCCTTCAGCCGCTACCTGTGGGCACGGCGCATACCGCACCGCATCTTCGACGCCGCCGACGGCACCCAGGTGCTGGTGGTGGCGCGCGAACAGGACGTCGCGCCGGTGCGGGAGGCCTTCGCGCGCTGGCGCGCCGGCGAGCTCGCGCTCGAGGACGCCGCGCCGGCGCCGCGCCCCGGACCCGGCCGGCTCGCGGGAGCCTGGCGCGCGCAGCCCGTCACGCTGCTCGGCATCCTGCTCAGCGTGCTGGGCGCCGCGATCGTGATGTTCGACACCGATCTCGAACTGCTGCGCTGGCTCACGTTCACCGATTTCCGCCCGCTGCCGGGCGGCCCGCTCGCCTTCGAGAGCGTGGCCGCGACCTACGCCCGCGGCGAGTACTGGCGCCTGCTGACACCGGTGTTCCTGCACTTCGGGGTGCTGCACCTGGCATTCAACTCGCTGTGGCTGTGGGAGCTGGGCCGGCGCATCGAGCGCGCGCGCGGCCATCTCACGCTGCTGGCGCTGCTGGCGCTCACGGGGGCCGGCGGCAACATCGCGCAGTACCTCTTCGACGGCGGCGTGATGTTCGGCGGCATGTCAGGCGTGATCTACGGGCTGCTCGGCTACGCCTGGGTCTGGAACCGCGTCTCGGGGGCGCCGGGTCTGGTGCTGCCGCCGGGCCTCATGGCCGTGATGCTGGGCTGGCTGGTCCTGTGCATGAGCGGACTGGTGGAGGCCATCGGCTTTGGCGCGATCGCCAACGCGGCCCACGGGGCCGGGCTCGCGCTCGGCGCGCTGCTCGGGCTGGGGGCCGCTTTGCTATACTCGCGCCCCCCCGAACCGGAGCCCTGAGCGGCGACTTCATCATGGATTTCAACACCATCCTGGAAATGATCACCCCCGAGGTGCACGGGAGCCTGCGCCGCGCCGTCGAGATCGGCAAGTGGGCCGACGGGGTCGCGCTCACGCGCGAGCAGCGCGAGTTGTGCCTGCAGGCTGTCATCGCCTGGGAGGCGCGCCACCTCGAGAGCGAGGCGCGCACCGGCTACATCGACCGTGGCGCGAAGGCCGAGGGCGAGGTGTGCGACACGCATGACGACGAGCCCGATGTGATCCGCATCGTGCGCGACAGCACGGGGCTCGCCTGATGCAGGCGCTCGGCAGCGGCGCACTCGACAAGCTGCGCGCCGCGCTCACGACGCCGGTCACCTACGCCATGCCGGTCGGTGAGAACGAGGTGCCGCTGAACGAGTACCTCGGACGGCGCCTGCGCATCGAGTTCCTCGGCCTGATCAGCTGCACGCACTGCGGCCGGCGCAGCAAGAAGAGCTTCGGCCAGGGTTATTGCTACCCGTGTTTCCAGCGCCTGGCGCGTTGCGACTCCTGCATCGTGAAGCCCGAGAACTGTCACTTCGCGCAGGGCACCTGCCGCGAGCCCGCGTGGGGCCAGCAGTTCTGCATGACCGAGCACATCGTCTACCTCGCCAATTCCTCCGGGCTGAAGGTCGGCATCACGCGCGCCTCGCAGGTGCCCACGCGCTGGATCGACCAGGGCGCGGTGCAGGCGCTGCCGGTGCTGCGGGTCGCGACGCGCCACCAGTCGGGGCTCGCGGAGATCCTGTTCGGCGCCTCGGTCGCGGACAAGACCAACTGGCGCGCGATGCTGAAGGGTCCGGCCGAGCCGCTCGACCTCGAGGCCGAGGCCGCCGCGCTGCTCGCACGCCACCGCGCCGGGCTCGAGGAGCTGCAGATCCGCTTCGGTCCCGCGGCGATCCGCCCGCTGGCCGCCGTGCCCGTCGCCATCGACTACCCGGTGCTCGAGTACCCGCCGAAGCCGCAGTCGCTGAACCTCGACAAGACGCCGCTGATCGAGGGAGCGCTGCTCGGCATCAAGGGCCAGTACCTGATCCTCGATTGCGGCGTGCTGAACGTGCGCAATTTCACCGCCTACCACGTGCGCCTCGCGGTCGCCTGAGGCTACAGTCACCCCCGGAGTCACCCACCATGAAAGACGCGCAGCCCCGCGCCATCCTGCTCAGCGAATACCGCGTGCCGGCGTTCCTCGTGAGCCACGTCGACCTGCACGTGACGCTCGGCGAGGACACCACGCGCGTGAGGAGCCGGCTCACGATCGCGCGCAATCCGGCCTGCGCGGAGCAGGCCGCGCCGCTGCGGCTGAACGGCCAGGCGCTCGCGCTCGTGTCGCTGGCGCTGGACGGCACGCCGCTCGCCGCGCAGGACTACGGCTACGACGGCGAGGAACTGTGCATCGCGACCGTGCCCGATCGCTTCGTGCTGGAGAGCGAGGTCGAGCTGCGCCCGCAGGACAACACGGCGCTGGAGGGCCTGTACCGCTCGCGCAGCATGTTCTGCACCCAGTGCGAGCCGGAGGGATTCCGCCGCATCACCTTCTTCCCCGATCGCCCCGACGTGCTCTCGCTCTACAGCACCACGATCGTCGCCGGGCGCGCACGCTTCCCGGTGCTGCTGAGCAATGGCAACCGCGCCGCCGGCGGCGAGCTCGACGACGGCCGGCACTGGGTGCGCTGGGAGGACCCGTTCCCGAAGCCCTGCTACCTGTTCGCGCTGGTCGCGGGCGACCTCGCCTGCGTCGAGGACAGCTTCGTCACGCAGTCGGGGCGCGAGGTGGCGCTGCGCATCTTCGTCGAGGCCAGGGACCTCGACAAGTGCGACTTCGCGATGCGCTCGCTCAAGCAGGCCATGCGCTGGGACGAGGAGGTCTACGGCCGCGAATACGACCTCGACGTGTTCATGATCGTCGCGGTCGACGACTTCAACATGGGCGCGATGGAGAACAAGGGGCTCAACATCTTCAACACCTCGGCGGTGCTGGCGAACCCCGCGCTCACCACCGACGCCTCGTTCCTGCGCATCGCGGCGATCGTCGCGCACGAGTACTTCCACAACTGGTCGGGCAACCGCGTGACCTGCCGCGACTGGTTCCAGCTGAGCCTGAAGGAAGGCTTCACGGTGTTCCGCGACGCGGAGTTCTCCGCCGACACCGGCTCGCGCGCGGTGCGGCGCATCGAGAACGTGAACCTGCTGCGCACCAGCCAGTTCGCCGAGGACGCCGGCCCCATGGCGCACCCGGTGCGCCCGGACTCCTACATCGAGATCAACAACTTCTACACGCTCACGGTCTACGAGAAGGGCGCCGAGGTGGTGCGCATGATCCGCGAGCTGATCGGCAGCGAGGCCTTCCGCCGCGGCTCGGATCTCTATTTCGCGCGCCACGACGGCCAGGCCGTGACCACCGAGGATTTCGTGCGCGCGATGGAGGAGGCGAGCGGACGCGAGCTGGCACAGTTCCGTCGCTGGTACACGCAGGCCGGCACCCCGGTGCTGAACGTGCGCGGCGACTACGACGCAGCACGGCGCATCTACCGCCTGACGGTCGCGCAGGGCTGCCCGGCCACCCCGGGGCAGCCGCACAAGGAGCCGTTCCACGTCCCGCTGCGCATGGGCCTGGTGGGCGCCGCCGGCGACCTGCCGCTGCGCCTGGCCGGCGACGGTGACGGGCCCGCGCCCACCGAGCGCGTGCTGGAGCTGACACAGCCCGAGCACAGCTTCGAGTTCCTCGACGTCGGCGAGCGCCCCATCCCCAGCCTGCTGCGCCAGTTCTCGGCGCCGGTGAAGCTGCACTTGGACTATTCGCGCGACGATCTGGCGGCGCTGATGCAGCGCGACAGCGACGGTGTGGCGCGCTGGGACGCGGGGCAGGGCCTCGCGGTACAGGTGCTGCAGGAGCAGATCGCGGCGCGGCGCGCCGGCGAGGCGAAGCCGCTGGATTCGCGCCTGGCTGCCGCCCTGCGCGTGCTGCTGGCCGACACCGGCTCGGACGCGGCCATGATCGCGCAGATGCTGGTGCTGCCGGGCGAGGCCTACCTCGCCGAGCTCGCCGAGACCATCGAGCCGGTGGCGATCCACCACGCGCGCACGGACGCCCGCCGCGCGCTGGCCGCCGGGCTGCGCCACGAGCTGCTGGCCTGCTACCTGCGCAACCTGTCGGGCTCGGCCTACCGCATCGAGGCCGCCGACGTGGCGCGGCGCAGCCTGAAGAACGCCTGTCTCGCCTACCTGCTGCTGCTCGACGACGAGGAGTGCCGCGACCTCGCCTACCAGCAGTACTACGCGCAGGACAACATGACCGACGTGCTCGCCGCGCTCACGGCGCTGGTGAACAGCGACAGCGCCATCGGGCAGGACATGGCGCGCGAGCTGCTCGCCGATTTCCACACGCGCTGGCACCACGAGGCGCTGGCGATGAACCTGTGGTTCCAGGTGCAGGCGCTGCGCCCGGGTGCCGCGACGCTGGATGAGGTGAAGCGGCTGCGCGCGCACGCCGAATTCGACGTGCGCAATCCGAACAAGGTGCGCGCGCTGCTCGGCGCCTTCGTGCACTCGAACCCCGGCGCATTCCACCGTGCCGACCACGGCGGCTACCGTTTCCTCGGCGAGCAGGTCGCTTCGATAGACGCGATGAACCCGCAGGTCGCCTCGCGCCTGATCACGCCGCTGACGCGCTGGCGCCGCTACGAGCCGGCCTACGCCGACGGGATGCGCGCGGTGCTGAAGGAACTGCTCGGGCACCCGGGACTCTCGCGCGACAGCTTCGAGGTGGTGTCCAAGAGCCTGGCGTGATCGCGCCAGGCCGCGTCTGGCGGCCGGCGCGGCACACGCGCACCGCCTGCGGTGGACCGGCCTGGAGCTAGAAGAAGTTGTAGCGCAGCTCCGCGCCGTACATGCGTGGCAGGCCCGGAGTGACCGGGAACGTGCCCACCGAATCGCCGACGGAGGCCGCACCCATGAAGTACAGCTCGTCGGTGAGATTGGTGCCGTACAGCGCGATCTCGTAGTGCTCGTCCGGGCTGGTCCAGGCGATGCGCCCGCTGAGCAAGCCATAATCGTCGAAGCTCGACACCTCGACATTCTGTCCCGCACCGGCATCGAGCCCCATGAATATCTCGTCGACGTAGCTGTAATCCAGGCGCGACACGATGCGCCCGTTCTGCGTCTCCAGGGTGTACTGGACTGCCAGGCTGTAGGTCGTCTCGGGCACTTCGGCGAACGGTTCCCCCGAGCGATCGACGACGGTGAGCGGCTGTTGCGTGAGCAGCGCGACGGAGCTGAATTGCCGCTCCTCGAACTCGAGATATTCGTAGTCATTCATGCTGCCGGTGGCGATAAGCAGCAGGTTGTCCACCGGCATCAGCGTGACTTCGAGCTCGATACCCTGGATGCGGGTCTCGGACGCGTTGGCGAAAACCACGCGCGGCGTGTTGGTTGAATCCAGCCGCACCTGGCGCAACTGCATGTCGTCGAAATCGGTGCTGAAAATGGCGCCGTTGACGCGCATCCGCGAATCGAACAGGTCCATCTTGAAGCCGAACTCGGTGTTGGCCACGGTTTCGGGATCGACCGTCTGCTGGCCATCCAGGCCCAGCGGCTCGAAGGTGCCGGACTTGAAGCCCTCGGCGTAGGTCAGGTACACCATCGCGCTGTCGACGACGCTGCCCTCGATCAGGCTGTTGGGAAACTTGTAGCTGACGCTGACCATCGGCGTGACCTCGTCCCAGGTCTCGCTGGCGAAGTTCTCGACGGCCGGCATCAGCGGATAGAGCGGCAGGCCGGTGACGGGATTGTCGGGGAACTGGTTGCCGATGGTCGTGAAGATGTCCTGGGCGAAAATGACGTCCGGATCGACGAACGCGACACCGAACTGCTGCAGCGGCAGCTGGATTCCCGGCACGCCGGCAATCGAGTTGAACGCAATGCTGCGGAAAGCGTCCACGTCGAGCAACTCCAGCGCGACATCCTGTTCGCGCTCTTCCCTGGTCCAGCGCAGGCCGGCGGTGAATTCCAGGTCGTGGGTCAGCTGGTAACTGCCCTGGAAAAATGCGGCGTAGGTGGTGTTCTTCAACTCGTAGGTCTGCTCTTCGCCAGACGGGGAATTGATGACCAGGATGTTCGGCTGGATCAACGACCCGGACACCAGGCCCGAAGTCGAGTCGGTACCGTCGTCGATGTCTTCCTCCATCGCGAACAGTCCGAAGGTGTAGTCGAGTTCGTCGTCGAGAGCCGTGCCGTTGAGCTGGAATTCCTGGGACCACTGCTCGCGGTTGCTGTCCGAAGCGCGATAGCGCGCGCTGATGGGCAGGCGGGTGGCGTCGTTGTCCGGGTTGCCGGCGTTGCCGAACTTTCGCTGATCGCCATAACCGGTGATGCTCTTGAACGACAGGTCGTCAGTGATGTCCCAGTTGACGGTGACACCCGCCAGCAGGTTGTCGAGGTTGTACTCGGCCTTGGGCGTTTCGTGGGTGTACTTGCCTTTCTTGATCAACGCCTGCGATTCGCGACAGGCCGCCTCGTAGGTGGTGCTCTGCGCGGTCAGGCCCGGTTTGAGCGGCGTGTCATTGTCGTCGAAGGCGTCCACGCCCACGGTATCGCCCGGCCAGACGCGGTTACCGAACAGCGAGTCCTCGCCGTTGAAACTGCTGTTTTCCAGCCACGTGCAGTTGGACCCGGGCTGCACCTCGCGGGTTTCCCCGTAGTAGGTGAACGTATCCACCGTCACCGACTCGCTGGCATTCCAGCGCAGTTGCAGCGCCGCTGACTTGCGGTCCTCGGAGCCGGCGGTCTGGCCGGACAGGATATTGTCCATGTAACCGTCACGCTCCACCGATGCCAGCGTGAGCT
>JAGPES010000132.1 GCA_018057015.1 Pseudomonadales bacterium
CGCGTCGCGATGCCCTCGTCGAGGATCTTCGCGCCCTCGTTCACCATCGGGTACAGGCAGCGCTCGAGGATTTCGCGCCCGGATATCGCGCGCCGCGCGATGCCCTGGCGCTCGGAGAACTCGAGGATCAGCCGCTGCACCACCGCCGCGGGCGTGGCATTGCGCGCGGCGTCGTAGTCGTAGTAGCCGGCGCCGGTCTTCTGGCCACGCCGTCCCATCTCGTTCAGCACCTCGCGCACCGTCGAGGACGAGGACCTGGCGGGATCCCAGCCGATGTCCAGCCCCGCCATGTCGCGCATCCGGAACGGCCCCATCGGGAAACCGAAGTCATACAGCACGCGATCCACGTCCCACGGCAGCGCGCCTTCCAGCACCAGTCGGTCGGCCTCGCGATTGCGCTGGGCCAGCATGCGGTTGCCGACGAAACCGTGACAGTTGCCCACCACCACGCCGACCTTGGCGATGGTCCTGGCGAGCTTCATCGCGGTTGCAATCACGTCGGTCGCGGTATCGCGGCCGCGCACGATCTCCAGCAGCCGCATGATGTTCGCCGGCGAGAAGAAGTGCATGCCGAGCACGTCCGCGGGACGCGAGGTGCTGGCGGCGATCGCATCGATATCGAGATAGGAGGTGTTGCTGGCGAGGATCGCGCCGGGTTTGGCGACGCGGTCCAGGCGCGCGAACACGTCCTGCTTGGTCTCCATCTGTTCGAATACCGCCTCGATCACGAGCTCGCAGTCCGCCACGTCCGCGAGCGCGAGCGAGCCCGAGAGCAGCGCCATGTTGCGCTCCACGTCCGCGGCGCCCAGCTTGCCCTTGTGCGCGGAGCTCTCGTAGTTGCGCCGGATCACGCCGATGCCGCGATCGAGCGCCTCGCGCGCGGTCTCGACCAGCACCACCGGGATGCCGGCGGAGAGAAAATTCATCGCGATCCCGCCGCCCATGGTGCCGGCGCCGATCACGCCGACGCGCGCGATCGGCCGGGTCGGCGCATCGGGGCGAACACCGGGGATCTTCGCCGCCTGGCGCTCGGCGAAGAAGGCGTGGCGCTGCGCCGCGGACTGCGTCCCGTCCAGCAGCTCGCGGAACAGGCGCCTTTCCTCGGCGATCCCCGCGTCGAAGGGCAGGTTCACGGCCGCCTCGACGGCGCGGATCGCGTACTGCGGCGCGAGGAATCCGCGCCACTGCCGTGCATGCCGCGCGCGGAAGTCCGCAAACAGTTGCGGGGCAGCGCGTGCCGCTGCGAGGTTGGCGTCCAGGTCCCGCACCCTGCGCAGCGCACGGCCCTCGGCCACGACGCGGCGCGCGAAGGCCACGGCCGCGGCGCGCAGGTCGCCCTCGGGCGCCAGCGCGTCCAGCAAGCCCATCGCCTGCGCCCGGGGCGCGGGAACGTGGCGCCCGCTGGTGATCATGTCCAGCGCCGCCTCCACGCCGACCACGCGAGGCAGGCGCTGCGACCCGCCGGCTCCCGGGATCAGGCCGATGTCGACCTCCGGCAGCCCGCATTTCGCCGCGGGCAGGGCGATGCGGTAGTGCGCCACCAGTGCGAGCTCGAGCCCGCCACCGAGGGCCGCGCCGTGTATCGCCGCCACCACGGGCTTGGGGCTGCGTTCGATCAGGGCTTGCAGCTCCTGCAGCAGCGGCGGCACCGGCGGCTTGCCGAACTCGTTGATGTCGGCCCCGGCGAAGAAGGTCCGACCCGCGCAGATCAGCACGATGGCGCTCACCGCCGCATCGGTGCCCGCCATCTCGACGCCGCGGTACACGCCGGCGCGCACCGGCGCTGACAGGGCATTGACCGGCGGCGAATCCACCGTGATCACCGCCACTCCCGCGTCGACGGCATAGTCCACGAGGTCATTGACGTTCATTGCGTGGTCACTCCGGGCGCGCGGCGGCGAACAGCACATCGAGTTGCCCGGCGCATCGCGGATCTGCCCGGGGGCACCCGTGCATTGTAGCGGCAGCGGGATTGCCGGGCACACCGGCGCGAGCGTGGCGCGTGATAGACTCCGCGGCACCCGCACCGTCGCCGAGGACTGCCTCCATGGGAGCCGAACCGCTTCAGCAATTCAGCGTCGCCCACACCGGGCTCGAGGCCACGCTCGCGCTGCAGCGTGAAGCCTACCTCGCCAACCCCGTGCCCTCGCTCGCCGAGCGCCAGTCGGACCTGCGCAAGCTGCAGCGATTCGTGCGCGAGAACAAGGAGGCGATCATCGCGGCGATCTGCGCCGACTACGGCAACCGCTCGCGCCACGAAACGCTGTTCGCCGAGGTCTTCACCGCGATCGACGGTGTCGACCACGCACTTAAGCACCTGAAGCGCTGGATGCGGCCGCAGAAACGCCCGGTGGACCGACGCAACTTCCTCGGCGCGAAGAACCGCGTCATCCCGCAGCCGCTCGGCGTGGTCGGCGTGATCGTGCCGTGGAACTTTCCGCTCAACCTGAGCATCCTGCCCCTGGTCTACATCTTTGCGGCGGGCAACCGCGCGATGGTCAAGATGTCGGAGAACTCGCGCCATCTCGCGCGGCTCATGATCGAGAAGATGCCGGCCTATTTCCCCCGGGACAAGCTCGCCGTCTTCGACGAGACCGGCGGCGTGGGCGTCGATTTCTCGCGCCTGCCCTTCGACCACCTGCTGTTCACCGGCTCGAGCCAGACCGGTCGCAGCGTGATGGCGGCCGCCGCGCAGAACCTCTGCCCGGTGACGCTGGAGCTCGGCGGCAAGTCGCCGGCGATCGTCTGCGAGGACTACCCGCTTGCGAAAGCCGCCGAACGCATCCTGTTCGTGAAGCTGTTCAACGCCGGACAGATCTGCACCACGGTGGACTACCTGTTACTGCCCGAGGCGAAAGTGGATGCCTTCGTGGCGCTGGCCAGGCAGATCGTGCCGGCGCGCTACCCGCGTCTCGATTCGCCCGACTTCACCGCCGTGATCGACGAGCGGGCGTTCCGCCGCATCACCGCGGCGCTCGCCGAGGCCGAGGCCCGCGGTGCGACGCTGGTGCAACTGGTGCCGGGGCAACGCTGGGACGAGGCAACGCACAAGATCGCGCCGCACCTGGTGCTGAACGCCCCGGAAGACTGCGAGCTGCTCACGCGCGAGATTTTCGGGCCGGTGCTGCCGGTGCGCGGCTACCGCTCGCTCGACGAGGCGATCGCGTATGTGAACGCACGGCCGCGCCCGCTGGCGCTCTACCCGTTCAGCAACGACGCCTCGCGCGTGCAACTGCTGCTGGACCGCGTGATGTCGGGTGGCGTGAGCGTCAATGACGCGCTGTTCCACGTCGCGCAGCACGATCTCCCTTTCGGCGGCGTGGGCGCGAGCGGCATGGGCCACTACCACGGACACGAGGGCTTCCTGACGTTCTCGAAGCTGCGCCCGGTGTTCTACCAGGCGTCGTTCAGCGCGATGAAGTTCCTGGCCCCGCCCTACGGACGGTTCGCGAACACGCTGCTGAATTTCCTGACCCGCTAGAACCGCGTCAATCGTCGAGGCGTTTCTCGATCTCGTCGGCGATGTGCTCCAGCACCGCGACCCGCGCGTAGCGCTTGTCGTTCGAGGGGACCAGGAACCACGGCGCGTAGTCGGTCGAGGTGCGCTCGACCATGTCGCAGACCGCCTGCTCGTACGCGGGCCACTTCTCGCGGTTGCGCCAGTCCTCCGGCGTGATCTTGTGCTGCTTGTGCGGCGTCTGCTCGCGGGCGCGGAAACGCCTGAGCTGCTCCGCCGCCGTGACCGACAGCCAGAACTTCGCCACGATGGATCCGCCCGCGACCAGTTCCTGCTCGAACTCGTTGATCTCGTGGTAGGCCCGCATCCAGTCAGCCTCGGCGCAGAAGCCCTCGACGCGCTCCACCAGCACGCGGCCGTACCACGAGCGGTCGAAGATCACGGCCTTGCCGTCGGCAGGCATGTGGCGCCAGAAGCGCCAGAGGTAGGGCTGTACGCGCTCCTCGTCGGTGGGCGCGCCCACCGGCACGACCCGGTAGTAGCGCGCGTCCAGCGCGCGCGTCACGCGACGGATGGCACTGCCCTTGCCCGCGGCATCCATGCCCTCGAAGGCCAGCACCAGCGAACGCTTGCGCATGCGCTTGTGGCGCGTCAGCAGGTTGAGGCGCCCCTGGGCGCGCTCGAGTTCGTCGTCGTAGCGCCTGGCCGGCACCTTGCGCGAGTAATCGAGCGCATTCAGCAGGTCGCGGCCGTCGATCGCGGGCACCGGCGGCGGTGCCGAGGGCGAGATGACCGGCGCCGGCCCGTCGAGCCGGCGGCGCAGCGCATCGAGCACCGCGCGGCCGGCCGTGAGCGCGCGATAGCGTTCGTCGGAGCCGTCGATCACCTGCCACGGCGCCTCGCCCGTGCTGGTCTCGCGCAGGGCCTCCGCGGCGACCCTCGCGTAGCGCTCGTATCTGTCGTGGCGTCTCCATTCGCCCGGAGTGACCCGCCACGCGGTCAGCGGATCCTCGCTCAGTGCGCGCAGCTTTTTCTTCTGTTCGGACTTCGACAGGTGAAACCAGAGCTTCAGCACCAGCGCGCCCTCGGCCGCCAGCATGCGCTCGAAGTGGCGGATGGTCTCCAGCCGGCGCTCGAAACCGGTACGCTTCAGCGTGCCTTCGGCACGACGCACGATCGGGTCGGTGTACCAGGAGCCGAAGAAGATGCCGATCTTGCCGCGCGGCGGCAGCACCTGCCAGAAGCGCCACATCTCGGGGCGCCCGCCTTCCCGGTCGCTTCCCGACAATCCAAAGGCCTCGGTACGGATGTGGCGCGGATCCATCCATTCGTTCAGCAGGTTCACGGTCTCGCCCTTGCCGGCGGCATCGAGTCCGCCGACCAGGATCAGCAGCGGGAAGTCGGGCTTGTCGAGCAGCCGGTACTGCGCCTCGAGCAGCGCCTGGCGCAGCTCCGGCTCCTCGCGGCGGTACCGCGCCCTGGTGATGCGATGACCTATTTCAGCAGCTTCGAACACGTGCGCCTCCGCGGCTCAGCAGCACCACAACGGCAAGGGCGCTGCCGAGCTCGAAACAGAGCGCGAACACGGTGTAGCCCGACCACTCGGACTCGAGCAGCGCCCCGAGCAGTCGCGCCAGGCCGATCCCGGCGCACAGCACCCCGTACATCAGCAGCACCTGGCGCGTCATCGCGGCGCGCAGCGCGCCCGCCACCAGCAGCACCCCCACCGCGATCTGCAGACCGCCGTAGGTCGCGCGCAGGTCCACTCTGCCGGTCGCATTGAGGGAAGCGACGCCCGCGGCGTCGCGCAGCAGTGCCGGATCCGCGAAGCACCACGCCCCGTAGCCCGCCCACATCACGCCCAGCAGGCCGAGAACCATCCGGATCACCATGGCAACAAGCCTCCCGCCATCGCATATTGCAGCAAACGCTGCGGACCCTGACCCCCGCGACCATTTAAGCACGCCCGTTTGCCGGGGAGCTATTGCGGCGCCGGGCACGGCGCACGTACATTGTGCCCGCTGGCCCGGAGTCACCGCAGGCCTGTTCGCAGGCGCCTCGCGGAGCGCGACCCGCGCCGGCAACATTACGGACGATAACAGCGCCTCGCGCACAGGATCCGCCTCATGAGCCCGAACCATGGATGCCGCCGCGCCCGAACCCGCGCCGCCTGCGCGCTGCTGGGCGCCCTGGCGAGCACCTCCCCGCCGCTGCTGGCAGACGCGTGGCAACTCGACGCCCTGGTTCCCGGTTCGCCGTTGCGCAGCATCCACGGCCTGGCCTTCGGGCCCGACGCGATGATCTACGCCGGCAGCGTGTTGGGGCAGTCGATCCATCGTATCGATCCGGACTCGGGCGCGAGCGAAGTCTTCGTCCCGCCCCCGGCCGGGCTGGCGGATGACATCGAGTTTGCGCCGCACGGCACCATGTACTGGACCGGTTTCAGCAACGGCACCATGAACGCCCTGGACCCGGGCGGCGAGCCGCGCGTGATTGCCTCTGGCCTGCCCGGACTCAATTCGCTGGCGCTGGACGCGCGCGGGCGCCTGTTCGGCACGCAGGTATTCCTCGGCGACGCGCTGTGGGAATTCGACACCGCGGGCAAGCAGCTGCCACGGCTGGTGAAGAAGGACCTGGGCGGACTGAACGGCTTCGATTTCGGCCCCGACGGCCGCCTGTGCGGCCCGCTGTGGTTCCGCCGGCAGGTGATCTGCCTCGACGTCGACAGCGGCGCCATGGAAGTCGTGGCCGAGGGTCTGGTGCAGCCCGCGGCCGCCAACTTCAACTCGCGCGGCGAACTGTTCGCGATCGACAACGAGACCGGCGAGATCTTCCGCATCGACATCGCCGCGCACCGGCACGAGCGCGTGGCGCAGGCGCCGACCAACCTCGACAACCTCGCCTTCGACGCCGCCGACCGCCTGTACGTCACCAACATGTCCGACAACGCGATCTACGCGGTCGACCTGGCCGGCGCCGGGGTGCGCCGGGTGACAGGCGGCGGGCTCAGCCTGCCCGCCGGCATCGCGGCGACGGGTGGCACGCTCTACGTGGCCGATGCCTTCACGCTGCGCGCGGTGGACCTCGCCAGCGGCACCGTGCGCGACATCAGCCGTTCGCTGGCGCAATCGGGCTACCCGACCGCGATTGCCGCCTCGACGGGGCGCATCGCGACGGCCAGCCACGAGGGCGGCGAGGTGCAGCTGCGCGATGCCGTCACGGAGAAGACCATCGCGCGCTGGTCCGCGCTGGCGCAGCCCTCGGCCGTGGCGCTGATCGATGACGACCGGCTCGCGTTGACCGAGACCGGCGCGGGCGGGCGGCTGCTCGTGCTCGACCGGCGCGACGTCGCCGCACGGCAGGTGCTCGCCGAAGGGCTGCAGCAACCGATGGGCCTGTTGCGCATCGCGCAGGGCTATATCCTCAGCGAGAGCGCGGCGGGACGCATCACGCACGTCGGCGATGGCGGCGAGCGGCGCGTGATCGCGAGCGGGCTTGCACGCCCCGAGGGCATCGCGCGGCTTGACGACGGCAGGCTCGCGGTCGTGGAGACCGGCACCCGGCGCCTGCTGCTGATCGATCCGCAGGATGGTTCGGCCAGCGTGATCGCGCAGGATCTGCCGCTGGGCATCGCGGGCGTCGAGGAACACCCGCCCGGCTTTGCGACCGGGGTGGCGGCAGGCGCGGACGGCACCCTCTATCTCGGCACCGATCGCGAGGGCAGCATCCTGCGCCTGAGGCGCGTAGCGGCGCCCGGACAATGAGGATGGCGACGGCATCATTGGCCTTTGCCATCCATATCGTGCGATCGTATGAAGCGCACGACGAACGCAACACACTTATAATCGCCCCGCCCCGTGCTTCGGCCTCGCGCCGCGACCGGGGTCGGGCAGAACCTGCAACAGGAGAGCAAGCATGCTGATCGGAGTTCCACGCGAGCTTCAGCCCGGAGAGCATCGCGCCGCGATGATCCCGGCGAGCATCCAGAAACTGGTCCGCGCTGGCGCGGACGTCGTGATCGAGTCGGGCCTGGGCCTGGGCGCGGGTCATTCCGACGAGGAGTACGTCACGGCCGGCGCGCGCGTCGCGCACGACCGCGCGGCGCTGCTCGCACAATCGGAACTGGTACTGCGCCTGCACAAGCCCCCGGTGGCGGAGATCGCGCAGCTCAAGCGTGGCGCAATCCACGTCAGCTACCTCGATCCGTTCAACGAGACCGGCCTGATCGACGCCTTCGTCGCCGCCGGCGTGACCGCGATCAGCATGGAGATGATCCCGCGCACCACGCGCTCGCAGAAGATGGATGCGCTCAGCTCGCAGGCCAACCTCGCGGGCTACGTGATGGTCCTGATGGCCGCCGCGCGCCTGCCACGCATCCTGCCGATGATGATGACGCCGGCCGGCACGCTGAAGCCGGCAAGCGTGTTCGTGATCGGCGCCGGCGTGGCGGGCCTGCAGGCCATCGCGACCGCCAAGCGCCTCGGCGCCAAGGTGGTGGCCTTCGACACGCGCTCGGTGGTCGCCGAGCAGGTGCAGTCGGTGGGCGCGAAGTTCCTCGAGATCGATCTCGGCGACACCGGCCAGACCAAGGACGGCTACGCGGTACAG
>JAGPES010000133.1 GCA_018057015.1 Pseudomonadales bacterium
CTGGCTTTCCTGTGGGTCGCCATTCATGGCGACATTGTCCGCATGAATGCGGATCCACGGGCCGCAGGAGCGGGCCATGCCCGCGACGATCGTCTGTCGACCGGCGCCATGCGTGTGGCTGATGTGGTTCATCATCACGCGCCCCCCTCGAAGCCGAGCTGACGCCAGGCTTCGAACACCACGACCGCTACCGTGTTCGACAGGTTCATGCTGCGGCTGCCCCTGCGCATCGGCAGGCGCAGCACGCGCTCGCGCGGCAAGGCATCGAGCACGTCCTGCGGCAGGCCGCGCGTTTCCGGTCCGAACAGCAGCGCATCGCCGGCGTGGAAAGTCGCGCGGTCGTGGCGCGTGCATCCGCGCGTGCTGAGCGCGAACAGGCGTTGCCCGGGATGCGCGCCGAGGTAGCTGCCGAGATCCGGCCAGGTGCGCAACGTCGCCCACTCGTGGTAATCGAGGCCGGCGCGGCGCAGGCGGGCGTCGTCGAGCTCGAAGCCCAGTGGCTCGATCAGGTGCAGCGCGCAACCGGTATTGGCGCACAGCCGGATCACGTTGCCGGTGTTCGGCGGGATTTCGGGTTGGTAGAGCACGACGTCGAGCATGGGCTCAAGTTTACCCGTGGGTTCGGCTTCAGCCGAACATTGTCGGGCTGAAGCCCGACCTGCATGTCAGGCTGAAACCTGATCCACAGGTGCCTTTCCGGATGCGGCTGTCGCCATGAATGGCGACCCACAGGGGACCCACAGGCGCCTCAGTCGCCGTTGTCGGGCAGCCCGGTGAGCTCCAGTTCCTTGATCTTGCGCGTCAGCGTGTTGCGGCCCCAGCCGAGCAGCTCGGCCGCCTCGCCGCGCCGGCCTCGCGTGTGCATCAGCGCCGTCTCGATCATCGCGGTCTCGAAGCGCGGCAGTGCGGTATCGAGCAGCCGCCCGTTGCCGCGACGCACTTCGCTGTCGGCCCAGCTGCGCAGCATTTCCACCCAGTCCCCGCGCGTGCTCTCGGCCTGCTCCGCGGCCAGCAGCTCGGGCGGCAGGTCGGCGACGTGCACCTCGCGCCCCGAGGCCATCACGGTGAGCCAGCGGCAGGCGTTCTCGAGCTGGCGCACGTTGCCGGGCCACGACAGCCCGGCCATGTAGGTCTCGGTCTCGGGCAGCAGCACCTTGGGCTCGCCGCCGAGTTCGTCGGCGGCGCGCTTCAGGAAATGCCGCGCCAGGCGCGGTATGTCCTCGCGCCGGTCGCGCAGCCCCGGCAGGTGGATGCGGATGACGTTGAGGCGATGGTAGAGATCCTCGCGAAAGCGCCCCTCGCGCACGAGGTGCTCGAGGTTCTGGTGCGTGGCCGCGATGATGCGCACGTTCACGTGCACCGGCACGTGGCCGCCCACGCGGTAGAACTCGCTGTCGGCCAGCACGCGCAGCAGCCGCGTCTGCGTCTCGGCCGGCATGTCGCCGATCTCGTCCAGGAACAGCGTGCCGCCGTCGGCTTGCTCGAAGCGCCCGCGCCGCTGTGCCTGCGCGCCGGTGAAGGCGCCCTTCTCGTGGCCGAACAGCTCCGACTCCATCAGGTCCTTCGGGATCGCGGCCATGTTCAGCGCGATGAAGGGGCCGTTGGCGCGCGGGCTGTGGCGGTGCAAGGCACGCGCCACCAGTTCCTTGCCGGTGCCGGACTCGCCGTTGATCAGCACCGTGATCAGCGAATGCGACAGGCGACCGATGGCGCGGAACACCTCCTGCATCGCCGGCGCCTCGCCGATGATCTCGGTGGATTCGGGCGCGATTTCCGCGGCCGGCGCTTCGCCCTGCTGGCGCCGGTGCGCCAGCGCGCGCTTGGTGACGGTGACCACCTCGTCGATGTCGAAGGGCTTGGGCAGGTACTCGAAGGCGCCGCCCTGGTAGGAGGCCACCGCGCTGTCGAGGTCCGAGTGCGCCGTGGTGATGATCACCGGCAGCTCGGGGTGCGAGGCACGGATGCGCGAGAGCAGCTGCAGCCCGTCGATGCCGGGCATGCGGATGTCGCTGATGATCGCATCCGGCGCGTCGTCGCGCAGCCGGCGCATCAGCGATTCCGCATCGGCGAAGCTGGCGGCCTCTATCGCCGCGCCCGCCAGCGCCTTCTCCAGCACCCAGCGTATCGAACGGTCATCGTCCACGATCCACACGCGCGGTGTATCAGTCATTGGAGCTCTCCAGCGGAATCAGTATCGAGAAGACGGTGTTGCCGGGCCTGCTGTTGCACTCGATCAGGCCGTGGTGCTGGTTGATGATGCCCTGGGCGATCGCGAGCCCCAGCCCCGAGCCCCCGGCGCGGCCGCTGATCATCGGGAAGAAGACGTTGTCCATGATTTCCGGCGGCACGCCGGGGCCGTTGTCGCAGATGTCGACCTGGCAGACCAGGCGGTGGCGCTGGTTGCCGATCGTGAACTGGCGCTGGGTGCGGGTGCGAAAGCGGATCTCCGGCGCGGGCGTGTCGCGGAGCGCCTGCTGGGCGTTGCGCGCGACGTTCAGCAGCGCCTGGATCAGCTGCTCGCGGTCGCCGGTGAGCTCGGGGATGCTCGGGTCGTAGTCGCGCTGGATGGGCAGCTCGCCCTGCGTTTCGGCCTCGACGAGCTGGCGCACGCGTTCCAGCACCTCGTGGATGTTGACCGGCTCGCGCAGCAGCCGGCGCGGCGTGCTGAGCAGGCGGTCGACGAGATTGCGCAGGCGGTCGGCCTCCTCGATGATCACGTTCGTGTAGTCGAGCAGGTGCTCGGACTCGAGCTCGCGCGCCAGCAGCTGCGCGGCCCCGCGCAAGCCACCGAGCGGATTCTTGATCTCGTGGGCGAGACCCCGAACCATCACCTGCGTCATCTGCTGCGAGGACAGGATCGCCTCTTCGCGGCTGATGCGCATCAGCCGGTCGAGCGGGCGGACCTCGATCACCAGCGATTCGCCCTCCAGCGTGATCGGTGTCACCGCGTAATCCACGGTGATGGTATGGGTCGGACCGAGGTGGAAGGTGGCCTGGCGCTTGGTGAAGCCGATGCCACTTGCCAGCACGCGCTGCAGGCCGGCGATGGTGTCGTCGTCCTCCTGGACGATGCGCGCGATGTTCTCGCCCAGCACGCGGCCGCGGCTCAGCCCCAGCAGCGTTTCCGCCGCGGGATTGAGGTAGCTCACGCGCATGTTCGCGTCCACCAGCAGGATGGCGGTGGTCAGCGTGTCGAGCAGTCGGGTGTGCAGGACTTTCGGGCGCATGGCGGGACTATTGGCTTCCTTTGACCCAATGGGTCAGCAAGAACCGAGCCAGCTCGTGGCGCGTATCGAAAACCCCGAACGGCAGGGTTTTCCGTGCAGGCGTGTGGAAGGCGTCGCAGATTATATGCACCGAAATGGTGCGGCACTAGCGTGTATGAGCGCGCCTGGCGCTATCGCGCGGTCGGGCGTGGCGGAACTGCCGGCATCCGCTGCGCTAGGGAATCCGGACGGGCCCGATGCGGCGACCCTGCGTACGCCGCATCTGCACCGTTACGGTGCCCGAGTTCTGCACGATGTCGCCGCTGCTATCCATCACCTGCGCCTGCAGTGTGTGGGATCCCGGGCTGAGCGCTTCCAGCGTGAGCGTGCCCTGCTGTGGCAGCCCGGCGGGCGCTCCGTCCAGCAGCAGGCGCAGGCTGTGCCCGGGCTGCAGCGCGGGGGTCACGCTGAGGCCTACCTCCAGCATGCCGGTGGCGCTGAATACCGTCTGCCCCTCGACGGGCGTGACGATCGCGAGCGCGTAGCCGGCGGCCGCGGTGTCGCCCGTTGCGGGGGGCGCGGCCGCCGGGCGCGCCGGCGCGGTGACTACCGGGATGGTGTTGGTCGGCGGCACCGTGACCGCCTTCGCGTTCTCGCTCGACGTGTCGCTGAAGATCACGTTGCCCTGCGCGTCACGGCTCTTGTAGACCTGGGCCTGCGCCAGCGCGACGGAGGCGACGAGGCTTGCGAGCAGCAGCGGGCGGGCGTAACGGAATCGGGTGGTCACGGCGGGTCTCCGCGGGCTGGAACCTGGCATTCTTATAGCGCGAACCCCGTCCGGCCGCCAGCGGCCGCGAGCGGATCCGCGGGCACAAAAAAACCCGCACCCTCGAGGGGTGCGGGTTTGCTCGCGGCGATCCGCGCTCAGCAGCTGTAGTACATGTCGAACTCGACCGGGTGCGTGCTCATGCGGATGCGGTCGATGTCTTCCTGCTTCAGCTCGATGTAGGCGTCGATCATGTCGTCGTCGAACACGCCGCCCGCGGTGAGGAACGCGCGGTCGGCGTTCAGGGCAGCCAGTGCCATCTCGAGGCTGTGCGACACCGTCGGCACCTGCGCCGCTTCCTCGGCCGGCAGGTCGTACAGGTTCTTGTCCAGCGCGTCGCCGGGGTGGATCTTGTTCTGGATGCCGTCGAGGCCCGCCATCAGCAGCGCCGCGAAGCCCAGGTAGGGGTTGGCGCTCGGATCCGGGAAGCGCACCTCGATGCGGCGCGCCTTCGGGTTGGCGACCGCCGGGATGCGGATCGAGGCCGAGCGGTTCTTCGCCGAGTAGGCCAGCATCACCGGGGCCTCGTAACCGGGCACCAGGCGCTTGTACGAGTTCGTGCCCGGGTTGGTGAAGGCGTTGATCGCGCGCGCGTGCTTGATGATGCCGCCGATCATGTAGAGCGCGGTTTCGCTCAGGCCGGCGTAGCCGTCGCCCGCCATGAGGTTCTTGCCGCCCTTGGAGAGGGACATGTGCACGTGCATGCCCGAGCCGTTGTCGCCTACCAGCGGCTTCGGCATGAAAGTGGCCGTCTTGCCGTAGGCATGCGCGACGTTGTGCACGGCGTACTTGAGGATCTGCACCTCGTCGGCTTTCTGCACGATGGCGTTCGGTCCGACGCCGATCTCGCACTGGCCCGCCGTGCCCACCTCGTGGTGGTGCACTTCGATGGTGAGGCCCATCTTCTCCATGGCGCGACACATCGCGGCGCGCAGATCGTGCAGCGAGTCGACCGGCGGCACGGGAAAATAGCCGCCCTTGATGCCGGGGCGGTGACCGATGTTGCCGTCGTCGAAGCTGTGCTTCGAGGCCCAGGACGCTTCCTCGGAGAAGATCTGGTACATCGCGCCGCTGATGTCGGCGTGCCACTTCACGTCGTCGAAGACGAAGAATTCGGGTTCCGGTCCGAACAGCGCGCCGTCGGCGATGCCGGTCGAGCGCATGTACTCCTCGGCGCGCGCCGCGATCGAGCGCGGGTCACGGTTGTAGCCCTGCTTGGTGTCGGGCTCGAGGATGTTGCAGCGCAGGATCACGGCCGACTCCTCGAAGAAGGGGTCGAGCACGGAGCTCTTGTCGTCGGGCATCAGCAGCATGTCGGAGGCGTTGATCGCCTTCCAGCCCGCGATGGAGCTGCCGTCGAACATCTTGCCGTCCTCGAAGAAGTCCGCGCTCACTTCGCTGGAGGGGATCGTCAGGTGCTGTTCCTTGCCCTTCGTGTCGGTGAATCGAAGATCGACCCACTTGACATCGTTTTCCTTGATCAGTTTGAGAGTCTGTTCCGACATGGTTTCCTCCGAGCGGAAGTGAAGGGCTGTGGGCCCGGGATATTACAGGGAGCCAGCAAGCTAGTCGCGCCGGCTCGAGGAGCCGCACGCGGGCTTGTTACGGTCGAGCAATATGCGTGCCATGCGAATTGCGTGCGAAATCGCTGAATAAACAAGGGCTTTCGCGGGCTGGCGCCCGTTTGGCGCGAAACAATGCTCCATGTTGGGGCGCGGCGCACCAATACGGTGCGAGGCGTCCGAGGTACGAACATATCACCTGCCCGTATCTGCATTAATAACCGGATCGGCAACAGGCGATTGGCTATAATGCGCGGCCGGTTTTTCCCCCCTCTTCACAATCCACCCTGTTCATCGAGGTTTCCTGTGCGGGAACATTTGCGCAATATCGCCATCATCGCCCACGTCGATCATGGCAAGACCACCCTGGTCGACAAGCTGTTCCAGCAATGCGGCACCCTCGGGCGGCGTGATGCGGGCAAGGAACGCATCATGGACTCCAACGACCAGGAACGCGAGCGCGGCATCACGATCCTGGCCAAGAACACCGCGATCGACTGGAACGGCTATCGCATCAACATCGTCGACACTCCCGGCCACGCCGATTTCGGCGGTGAAGTGGAACGCATCCTGTCGATGGTCGACAGCGTGCTGCTGCTGGTCGACGCGGTCGACGGCCCTATGCCGCAGACGCGCTTCGTGACGCGCAAGGCCTTCGAGGCGGGGCTCAACCCGATCGTGGTCGTGAACAAGGTCGATCGCCCCGGCGCGCGCCCGCACTGGGTGATGGACCAGGTGTTCGACCTCTTCGATCGCCTCGGTGCAACCGACGAGCAGCTCGACTTCCCGGTGATCTACGCCTCGGCGCTCAACGGTGTCGCCGGCCCCGAGCCCGACCAGCTGGCCGAGGACATGTCCCCGCTGCTCGAGATGATCGTCGCGCGCGTGCCGCCGCCGCCGGCCGACAGCAACGGGCCGTTCCAGATGCAGATCTGCGCGCTGGACTACTCGAGCTACGTCGGCGTGATCGGCATCGGGCGCGTCAAGCGCGGCGTGGCCAGGCCGGGCATGCAGGTCGTGGTGATCGAGGCCGACGGCACGCGCCGCAATGCGCGCATCAATTCGGTGCTGGGCCAGATGGGCATGGAGAAGACGGAGATCGCCGAAGGCGAGGCAGGCGACATCGTCAGCATCACCGGCATCGACAACCTGAAGATCTCCTCGACGCTGTGCGACCCGGCCGCGCCCGAGGCGCTGCCGGTGCTGACCATCGACCAGCCGACCGTGAGCATGACCTTCCAGGTCAACGACTCGCCCTTCGCCGGCCGCGAGGGCCAGTTCGTGACCAGCCGCAACATCCGTGACCGCCTCGAGCGCGAGCTGCTGTCCGACGTGGCGCTGCGCGTGCAGGACGGCAGCACGCCGGATCGCTTCGTGGTCTCGGGCCGCGGCGAGCTGCACCTCTCGGTGCTGATCGAGAAGATGCGCCGCGAGGGCTTCGAGATGGGCGTCTCGCGCCCCGAGGTCATCCGCCGCGTGATCGACGGCGTCGAGCAGGAGCCCTACGAGTCGCTGCTGATCGATTGCGAGGAGACGCACCAGGGCCCGATCATGGAAGAGATGGGCAAGCGCCGCGGCGAGCTGCGCGACATGGTGCCGGACGGCAAGGGCCGCGTGCGCCTGGAATACATGATCCCCTCGCGCGGGATCATCGGCTTTCGCAACCAGTTCCTGACCATGACCTCGGGCACCGGCGTGCTGAACAGCATCTTCGATCACTACGGGCCGGTGAAGGCCGGCGAGGTCGCGGCGCGCCAGAACGGCGTGCTGGTGTCGATGGTCGCCGGCAAGGTGCTCGCCTACGCGCTGTTCGCCCTGCAGGAGCGCGGAAGGCTGTTCATCGGGCCGAACATCGAGGTCTACGAGGGCCAGCTGATCGGCATCCACAGCCGCGACAACGACCTGGCGGTGAACCCGACCAAGGGCAAGCAGCTGACCAACGTCCGTGCCGCCGGCTCCGACGAGAACATCCTGCTGACGCCGCCGATCCGCATGTCGCTGGAGCAGGCGCTGGACTTCATCGACGAGGACGAGCTGGTCGAGGTCACGCCGCAGAGCATCCGCCTGCGCAAGAAGCTGCTGAAGGAAGTGGAGCGCCGTCGCGCCGGACGCCGGGAAGCCTCTGACTAGGCATTCATGCCGACTTGTGCCTTGGGGATTGCTGCTGTCGCCATGAATGGCGACCCACAAAAATCGCGACCCACGGGTGGCGCCCTCCCATGTGGGTCGGCATTCATGCCGACTTGGGCCTTGGGGATTGCAGCTGTCGCCATGAATGGCGACCCACAATGGCGACTCACAATCGCGACCCACAAAAATCGCGACCCACGGGTGCCGCCCTCCCATGTGGGTCGGCATTCATGCCGACTTGGGCCTTGGGGATTGCAGCTGTCGCCATGAATGGCGACCCACAATCGCGACCCACAATCGCGACCCACAATCG
>JAGPES010000134.1 GCA_018057015.1 Pseudomonadales bacterium
CCGAGAAGCATCTGCGCGGCGACCGGGTTGTCGGCACAGACGTTCTCGGGGATCTCCTCGCCGTTCTTGAGGCTGGTGAGCGCCGCGCGCGGATCCTTGGCGCACCAGGCGCTGGCGATCTTGCGGAAGGACGGCGATCCGAGCCCGGCGCGCGGGAAGGCCAGGTAGCGAACCGCGATACCCAGATCGTTCAGCTCGGCGATCTCGTTGTGCAGCTTGCGGCAGTAGCCGCAGTCGACGTCGGTGAACACCGAGATCGTCGCCTTCGGGTTCTGCGGCGCGAAGATGATCATGTCCTCGGGCCTCACCGCGGCGATCAGCTCGGCGCGCGGCTTCAGCAGGGCCTGCTCGGCGAGGTTCACGAAACCCGACTCCTGCACCTCGAACAGTTCCCCGGCAATGAAGTGGGTGCCGTCTCCCGAGACGTAGAGCAACGGGCCGCCCTTCACCTGCACCTCGAAGAGCCCGTGCATCGGGCTCGGCCGCGGCTGCTCGTACTGCAGGTCGGGGCGCGCGGTGCCGAGCGCCTTCAGGATGGCCGCGGCCGGGTCCTCCGCGCGGGCGCCGGCGCCCATGATGATCCCGCCGAGCAGGACGCCGCCGACAAGGCGCTGAAATTTCGCGAATACCGTCACGTGAACTCCCTCTTTGCCGTTGATTCTGCGGGTTGGAAACCGCTGCACCGGTTTGGTTCAGCGCCTCATCCGCGCGGATGGTGCGCTGCGTGCAATTGCTTCAGTCGCTCGCGCGCGACGTGCGTGTAGATCTGCGTCGTCGACAGATCGCTGTGCCCGAGCAGCATCTGCACCACGCGCAGATCCGCGCCATGGTTCAGCAGATGCGTCGCGAAGGCGTGCCGCAGCGTGTGCGGCGACAGCGGCTTCGTGATGCCTGCCGCCGCGGCGTGCAGCCTGATCCGGTGCCAGAACGCCTGGCGTGTCAGCGCTGCGCCGCCGCGTCCCGGGAACAGCATCGTGGTGCTGCCCTGCGGCGCCAGATGCGGACGCGCCTCGCGCAGGTAGCGCGCGAGCCATGCGAGCGCCTCGTCGCCGACCGGCACCAGCCGCTCGCGAGAGCCCTTGCCCATGATGCGCACCACGCCCTGGCCGAGATTAACCCGCCCCAGCTCCAGCGTCACCAGTTCGCTCACGCGCAGTCCGCAGGCGTACAGCAGTTCGAGCATCGCGCGATCACGCAGGCCGATCGCACTGCCGGCATCGGGCGCCGCCAGCAGCCGGTCGACGTCGTCTTCGCCAAGGCTGCGCGGCAGCGCGCGGCCGATGCGCGGGCTCTGCACCTGCAGCGTAGGGTCCGCGGCGATGCGGCCCTCGCGCAGCAGGTAACGGTAGAAACTGCGCAGGCACGACAGCAGGCGCGCCGCACTGCGCGCCGACTTGCCGCGGTGCAGGCCGTCGGCCAGGTAGTCGAGGATCGTGGCGCGATCGGCGCCGGCGAGCGTCGACCCGCGTGCCGCGAGCCAGCCCGCGAAGGCCTCGAGATCGTGGCGATAGGCGAGCAGCGTGTTCGCGCTCAGGCCCTTTTCCAGCCAGAGCGCATCGAGGAATTGCTCGATCGCTGCGTCGGCGGCGTTTGCGGACATTGGAGGGCGCAACAAAAAAGGTGGCTTGCGCCACCTTTTCCGCAAGCGGCCGTACCGCTTATTCCGCGCTCGACTTCGACGTGAGCTTTTCCTTGATGCGTGCCGCCTTGCCGCTCAGTTCGCGCAGGTAGTAGAGCTTCGCCTGGCGCACGTCGCCGCGGCGCTTGACCTGGATATTGGCCACCGCCGGGCTGTAGGTCTGGAACGTACGCTCCACGCCCACGCCGTGGGAGATCTTGCGCACGGTGAACGCCGAGTTCAGGCCGCGGTTGCGCTTGCCGATCACCACGCCTTCGTAGGCCTGCAGACGCTCGCGATCGCCTTCGACCACGCGCACGTCCACGACCACCGTGTCGCCGGGCGAGAAATCCGGCACGTTCTTGCCCATTTGCTCGGTTTCGAGCTGTCCAATGATAGTGTTCTGCATGACCTGTTCCTCAGTTGATCCATACCGCGCGTCGTGGCGCAGCCCCTTGCCAGTTGTGCAGCGCCACGGGGCGCTGTCCCTCAATCCTCGCCCTTCATCGGCAGATCCGGCCTGCGCGACCGGGTCCGTGTCACGGCCTGTTCGTGACGCCAGGCCCTGATGCGTTCATGGTTGCCGCTCAGCAACACCTCGGGAACGCCGCGTCCCTCGAATACCTCGGGCCGCGTGTAATGCGGACAGTCCAGCAGCCCCTGCGCAAACGAATCCTGCGCCGCCGAATCGCCGTGCCCCAGGGCACCCGGCAGCAGCCGGATCATCGCGTCCAGCAGCACCATCGCCGGCAGCTCGCCGCCGCTCAGCACGTAGTCCCCGATCGACAGCTCCTCGTCGACCTCGCTCTCGATCACGCGCTCGTCGATACCCTCGTAGCGACCGGCTACCAGCACGAGCGGGCCGCCAGCCGCCAGTTCCCCGACCCGCCGCTGCGTCAGCGGCGCGCCCTGGGGTGACAGGTAGATCGCGCGTGCCCCGTCGCCGAGCGACCGCTTCGCGTCGCGGATCGCCGCGCACAGCGGCGGCGCCATCATCACCATGCCGGGACCGCCGCCGAAGGGCCGGTCATCCACCGACCTGTGCCGGTCACCCGCGTAGTCGCGCGGGTTCCAGCAGCGCAGTTGCACGCGTCCCTCGCGGCAGGCCCGCCCCGAGATGCCGTGCCCGGTCAGGGCCTCGAACATCTCCGGAAAAATCGTCACCACCGCGACGCGCAACATGCAGTCGTGCCTCGCGTGTCAGAACTCCGGATCCCAGTCCACGAGCAGCTCGCGCCGCGCGCGGTCCACCGCCACGATCACCTCGTCCGCAACCCAGGGGATCAGTCGCTCGCGCTGGTCCAGGCTACCCTCGCAGGCTCGCACCACCAGCACGTCGTTGGCCCCGGTCTCCATCAGGTGATCGACACGCCCCAGCAGCACCGTGGTGCCGTCTGCCAGCCGCGCGCGCACCTGCAATCCCTCCAGCTCGTTCCAGTAATACTCGCCGTCGTCCAGCGGCGGCAGCGCCGCCCGGGGCACCGCGATCTCTGCCTGCAGGAAGCGCTGCGCCCGGTCGCGGTCATCGCAACCCGGCAGGTGCACCACGACCCCCTTGCCCTGGCGACGTCCGGCGTCGATCTCGCGGACTTCCCAGCCGGTCGAGGTCTTCAGGTGCCACGCCGGGTAGTCGAGTATTCCCTCGAGCGGGTCGGTGAAGGACCAGACCTTCAGCCAACCCTTGATGCCATACACCCCGCTGATGCGACCCAGCACCACCAGGTCGCTGTCGGCGTCGGTGTCCACGCGCCGTATCAGGCCGCCTGGGCGCCTTTCCTGGCGCTTTCCTGCACCAGCTGCGCGACGCGGTCGGACAGCTGTGCGCCCGCCTTCACCCAGAAATCGATGCGGGCGTGGTCGAGGCGCAGGCGCTCTTCCTTGCCGCTGGCGATCGGGTTGAAGAACCCGACGCGCTCGATGAAGCGGCCGTCGCGCGCGCTGCGGCTGTCGGTCACCGTGACCTGATAGAACGGACGCTTCTTGGCGCCTACACGTGAAAGCCTGATCGTTACCATGACAAAGTTCCTGCCGTTGATCCCGTGGGTTACACCGTTGCCGGCGCCGGCTGCCACACGCCGCCGGCCCCACAAAGGGCGCGTATTCTAAGAGAAAGCACTTGTATTTGAAACAGTTGCGGGCACCCGCCCGCGGGTATGCGGATTTTTACCGCCGCGGGAAACCACCGCCCGGCGGCATCATGCCCCCGAGCCCGCGCATCATGTTCTGCATCGCGCTCTTGTTGCCGAGCTTCTTCATCATCTTCTGCATCTGCTTGTGCTGCTTGAGGAGGCGGTTCAGGTCCTGGATCGAGGTACCCGAACCCTCGGTGATGCGGCGCTTGCGCGAGCCGTTCAGCACGTCCGGATCGCGCCGCTCCCTTGGCGTCATCGAATTGATGATCGCCTCCATGCGCACGAACATCTTCGTGTCCACCTTCTGCTGCGCCATCTGCGCCAGCCCGCCCATGCCCGGCAGCTTGTCGAGCATGCTGGTGATGCCGCCCATGTCCCGCATCTGCTGCAACTGGTCGCGGAAGTCCTCGAGGTCGAAGCCCTTGCCCTTTCTGATCTTCTTCGCGAGTTTCTCGGCCTTGTCGCGGTCGAGCTTGCGCTCGGCCTCCTCGATCAACGACATGATGTCGCCCATGCCGAGGATGCGCGAGGCGATCCGTTCCGGGTGGAACGGCTCCAGCGCGTCGGTCTTCTCGCCGACGCCGAGGAACTTGATCGGCTTGCCGGTGACCGCGCGCACCGACAGCGCCGCGCCGCCGCGCGAATCCGCGTCGGCCTTGGACAGGATCACGCCGGTCAGCGGCAGCGCCTCGTTGAAGGCGCGCGCGGTCTGTGCGGCGTCCTGGCCGGTCATGGCGTCGACCACGAACAGCGTCTCGACCGGCTTGACGGCGGCGTGCAGGTCACGGATCTCCTGCATCATCTCCGCGTCGATCGCGAGCCGCCCCGCGGTGTCTACAATCAGCACGTCGGCAAACTGGATGCGCGCCGTCTGCAGCGCGTCCCGCGCGATGTCCAGCGGCCGCTGGCCCTCGTGGCTCGGCACGAAACCGACGCCCACGCTCTCGGCCAGTGTCTCGAGCTGGCGGATCGCCGCCGGCCGGTAAACGTCGGCGCTGACCATCAGCACCTTCTTGCCCTTCTCCTTCAGCCAGCGCGCCAGCTTGGCCGCGCTCGTGGTCTTGCCGCTGCCCTGCAGGCCGGCCATCAGGATCACCGCGGGGGGCTGCGTGGCGAGGTCGAGTGTCTCGTTGGCGGTGCCCATCGCGCGCTCGAGCTCGAGCTGCACGATACGCAGGAAGGCCTGGCCCGGGCTCAGGCTCTTCATCACTTCCTGCCCGACCGCGCGCTCGCGCACCTGATCGATGAAGTCCTTGACCACCGCCAGCGCGACATCCGCCTCGAGCAGCGCCTGGCGCACCTCGCGCAGCGTGTCCTTGATGTTGTCCTCGCTCAGGGTCGCCTTGCCCGCAACCCGGCGCAGGGTTTCCGAAAGGCGTTCACTCAGGGTGTCGAACATGCTGCAGATCCGTTGTCCCGCCGCGGGCGGCGCTTGAAAACCAGCGGGCGAGTATACCCGAGCGCGCAGGACGCATGAAGCGCGGGGTGACGCCCGCGACGGCGCTCGCTAGACTACCGCTTCCCCGGGCCCCTGCTCCCGGCTCACCACTGGATGCCGACGCCGCGTGCTTTCGATGACCACGGTTCTGTCCGGACTCGCCGCCTGCCTCTTCTACCTGGCCAGCCTCGCCTCGCACCTGTTCGCCCTGCATGAGGGTCGCGCGCAGCAGCGCTCGCTGCGCCTGGCAATGCTGCTGGCGCTTCCCGCGCTGCTGCTGCACCTGCTGAGCTGGCTGGCCGAGGTGGTCACCGCCCAGGGCCTGGATTTCGGACTGTTCAATGCGGCCTCGCTGCTCTTCTGGGTGATCGCGGTGCTGGCATGGGGCGCCAGTTGGCGCTTGCCGCTGTCCAACCTGCTGCTGGTCGTCTACCCGCTCACGGTCGTGGCGCTGCTCTGCGCGCTGTTCCTGCATTCGCCCTACTCGCCGCGGCACGATCTCGGCTGGGGCATCGGCGCGCACATCCTGCTCTCCGTGCTCGCCTACAGCATCCTCGGCATCGCCGCGGTGCAGGCAGTGGCGCTGGGCCTGCTGATCAACCGCCTCAAGCACCGGCGCCTGCACGGTGTCGTCGACATGATGCCGCCGCTGCAGACCATGGAGCACCTGCTGTTCCGGCTGATATGGACCGGCGAGACGCTGCTCGCGCTGGCGATACTCACCGGCGCGCTGTTCCTGGAGAACATGTTCGCGCAACACCTGGCGCACAAGACCGTGCTGTCCATCGTTGCGTGGCTGGTGTTCGCGGTGCTGCTGTGGGGCAAGCACCGGCTCGGCTGGCGCGGCACGACAGCGGTCAGGTGGACGGTGGCCGGCTTCGGCCTGCTGATCCTGGCCTATTTCGGCAGCAAGTTCGTGCTCGAACTGGTGCTGCAGCGCCCGGCCTGAGGGGCGCGCCGGAAGATCGGGTTGCCATGCCCCCCGGTTTTCTTCAACATACGCGTCCCGTCTGACAGAAGGCACTCCTGCGCTTGAACGATTCCTCGCTGGAATTGCTGCTCGGCATCCTGGTCACGTGTCTGCTGATGTCGGCATTCTTCTCCGCGTCCGAAACGGCGATGATGTCGCTAAACCGCTACCGGCTGAAGCACCTGCGCAAGAACCACCGCGGCGCCCGCCTCGCCACGCGGCTGCTCGAGCGGCCCGACCGCCTGCTGGGACTGATCCTGATCGGCAACAACCTGGTCAACATCCTCGCCTCGGCGATCGCCACCGTGATCGCGTTGCGGATATGGGGCGACGCGGGGATCGCGATCGCCACCGGCACCTTGACGATCGTGGTGCTGATCTTCGGCGAGGTGACGCCGAAAACGCTGGCCGCGCTGCACCCCGAGCGCATCGCTTTCCCCGCCGCCTACGTGCTGAACGCACTGATGTACGTGTTCCAACCCGCGGTCTGGTGCATCAACCAGGTCACCAACGCCCTGCTGAAGGTACTCGGCATCGACCCCGACAAGCGCGCGGAGGACGCGCTCAGTTCCGAGGAGCTGCGCACCATCGTCGGCGAGGCCGGCCCGATGATCCCGCCGCGCCACAAGCGCATGCTGCTGAACATTCTCGACCTGGAGGAAGTGACGGTAGACGACATCATGATCCCGCGCCACGAGATCCGCGGCATCGACGTCGAGGAGGACGACGCGCAGATCATCGAGGCGGTGCGCGCGAGCGAGCACACGCGCGTGATCCTCTACCGCGAGGACATCGGCAACATCCTCGGCATCCTGCACCTGCGCACGGCCAGCCTGTTCCTCAACGGCGACCGGCTGGATCGGGAGGCGATGCAGCGCAGCGCCGCGGAGCCCTATTTCGTGCCTGAAGGCACGCCGCTGAACACGCAGCTGCTGAACTTCCAGAAGCTGAAGCGGCGCATGGGCATCGTGGTCGACGAGTACGGCTCGGTGCGCGGACTGGTCACGCTCGAGGACATCCTCGAGGAGATCGTCGGCGAGTTCACCTCGAACATCAGCGACCAGTCACCGGAGATCGTGCCGCAGCCCGACGGCAGCTTCGTGATCGACGGCGCCACCGCGATCCGCGACATCAACCGCTCGCTGCACTGGGAATTGCCGATCGACGGGCCGAAGACGCTGAACGGCCTGATCCTCGAGTACCTCGAAACCATTCCCGAGGCGCACGTCGGCATGCGCCTTGGCCGCTACCATTTCGAGATTCTCGAACTGCAGGGCAAGGTGATCCAGAAGGTGCGCGCCAGCCGCCCGCGTCGCGGCTGACGCCCCGCTCAGCCCGGCACCTGTCCCCACTCCTCGCGGTAGCGCCGGTCGGCGCGCTCGAGAACGGCGCGCTTCTCCTCGTCCGACAGCACCGACCAGGCGCCGATCTCCGCCGCGCTGCGGTAGCAGCCGATGCACACGTCGCGGACATCGAGGGCACAGACGCCGATGCACGGCGATTTCACGTAGGTACGCGGATCAGTCATCGCCCGGCACCTGCAACCGCTCGCGGAACAGCCGCCCGTTGGCGATGTAATGCACCGCGTTGCGCGCGATCATCGCGCGCCGGTGCTCGTCGAGGATGCCCTGCACCCGCCCCGGCGAGCCCATCACGACGGCGCCATCGGGCACCTGCATCTTCTCGGTGACCAGCGCATTGGCCGCGATCAGGCAGTTGCGTCCGATCACGGCGCCGTTCAGCACCACCGCACCGATCCCGACCAGGCTGCCGTCACCCACGGTGCAGCCGTGCAACATCGCCTGGTGCCCCACTGTCACGCGCTCGCCGATCAGCAGCGGATAGCCCGGATCGGCGTGCAGCACGCTGCCGTCCTGG
>JAGPES010000135.1 GCA_018057015.1 Pseudomonadales bacterium
CCGCCCATTCACCGCGGCCCGGTGAAACGCGGCAAAAGGCGCTGCAGCACGTCGCCGATGAGTTCCATGAACATCGTGCCCATCTCGCCGTGAAAGCGCCGCGCGTCCGGGCTGCCGAGGGCGACGATCGCGATCGGGTGCGCGTGCGCCACGGTGACGACCACCGAGGACAGCACCTCATCGCCCTGCGCGCCGAACAGCGCTTCGCGCGCCAGCGGGCGCAGCGGACCCGACACCGGCCTGTCCTGGCGCATGACGCCGTTGAGTGTGGCCTCGGCGGCTTCGCGCGCGATGCGCTCGCCGCCTTGCTGCCAGTGGCTCGACGCATCCTCGATCAGCAGCAGGCGCGCATGCTCGACGTCGAATTCGCGTCGCAGCCCGAGCACCAGCACCTGCGCCAGCCGCTCGAGCGACTCCGCTTCCAGCAGTGCGAGAATCAGCCGGCGCGTCTTGCTGAACAGCTCGTCGTTCTCGCGCGCGGTCTCGATCAGCCGCGCCAGGCGCTGGCGCGAGTCGATGTTGCGCTCGCGCAGCAGCGCCACCTGGCGCTCCACCAGCGACACGGCGGCGCCGGCGCGGTGCGGCAGTTCGAGCTCGGCGAGGATGGCTTCGTGGCGCAGGAAAAAGTCCGGGTGGCGCGCCAGGTACGCCAGCACCTGCTCCGCGCCGGGCCCGTTGTCCGCCCCGATTTCCGTCGCCCGCATGCGCAGGGTGGCGCCGAATTCTTCTTTCATAGTGCGATCTGTCCTTCGAATACCGTGGTCGCGGGGCCGGTCATCAGCAGCGGTTCGCCTTCACCCCCCCATTCGATCTGCAGGAAGCCGCCGGGCAGGTGCACCCGGACCCGCTCGTCGAGCAGGCCGCGGATCCGGCCGGCGACCACCGCGGCGCAGGCGCCACTGCCGCAGGCCATGGTTTCGCCGGCGCCGCGCTCGAACACGCGCAGCCGCACTTCGCCGCGGTCCAGTACCTGCATGAAGCCGACATTGGTGCGCTCGGGGAAGTCCGGGTGCTGTTCCAGCGCCGGACCGAGCGTCGCAACGGGAGCGGTTTCCACGTCGTCCACCACCAGCACCGCGTGGGGATTCCCCATCGACACGGCACTGATCTCGACCGGCTGTCCGCAGGCCTGGAGAGTATAGACGGAGGCCTGACGGGCGGCCGTGAATGGTATTTCTTGCGGCGCGATGCGCGGGATGCCCATGCTCACCGTGACCACGTTGCCCTTGCCGCAGCTCATGCTGATCGGCCCGCCGAGGGTCTGGACGCGCAGGCGCCGCTTCGCGCTGAGGCGGCGGTCGCGGATGAACTTCGCGACACAGCGCGCGCCGTTGCCGCACTGCTGCGCCTCGCTGCCGTCCTGGTTGTAGATGCGGTAGAGGAAGTCCATGTCCGGATCGGTGGGCGGCTCGACCACCAGCACCTGGTCGCAGCCGATGCCGCGGTGGCGGTCGGCGAGGAAGCGGATCAGCGACGCGTCGAGGCGCACCGACTGCGTGATCAGGTCGAGCACGACGAAGTCGTTGCCGAGCCCGTGCATCTTGGTGAAGCGCAGCAGCATCTCAGGCGTCCGCCGGCAGCAGCTGCTCGCCGCGCACCAGGTCCTCGAAGCTCTCGCGCGCGCGCACCAGGAACGCGGTGTCGCCGTCGACCATGACCTCCGCAGGGCGACAGCGGCTGTTGTAGTTGGAGCTCATCGCGAAGGAATAAGCGCCCGCGCCGGTCACGGCGAGCAGCTCGCCGCCGCCCAGCGCCAGGCTGCGGTTCTTGCCGAGGAAGTCGCTGGATTCGCACACCGGCCCGACCACGTCGTAGACGGCATGCGCGATGTCGTGGCGCGGCCGCACCGCCTCGATGCCCATCCAGGCGCCGTACAGCGAGGGCCGGATCAGGTCGTTCATGCCGGCGTCGACGATCGCGAAGCGCTTGTCGCCGTTGTCCTTGAGGTACTCCACGCGCGTCAGCAGCGCGCCGGCGCGCGCCACGATGGCGCGTCCCGGCTCGGTGAGCAGGGTTTGCGGCCGCTTGCCGAAACGCGCGAGCAGCGCCGCGGCGTACTCGGCCGGCGTGGGCGGATGCTCCTCGCCGTAGACCACGCCGAGCCCGCCCCCGACGTCGATGTGCTCGAGCGCGATACCCTGCGCGGCGAGCTCGTCGACCATCGCCAGCACGCGATCCAGCGCATCGACGAAGGGGCCGAGCGCGGTCAGCTGCGAGCCGATGTGGCAGTCGATCCCGGTGACGCGGATGTTCGGCATCGCCGCGGCGCGCGCGTAGAGCGCCGGCGCCTCGGTGATCGAGACGCCGAACTTGTTCTCGCGCAGGCCGGTGGAGATGTACGGATGGCTCTGCGCGTCCACATCGGGGTTGACACGGATCGAGATCGGGGCCTCGGTGCCAAGCCCGGCGGCGATCGCCTGCAGCCGCTCGAGCTCGGCCGGCGATTCGACGTTGAAGCAGAGAATGCCGGCTGCGAGCGCGGCGAGAATGTCCTCGCGCGATTTCGCGACACCGGAGAAGACGATGCGCCGCGGATCGCCGCCGGCCATCAGCACGCGCCCGAGCTCGCCGCCGGAGACGATGTCGAAACCCGCCCCCCTGCGCGCGAGCAGGTTCAGCACCGCGAGGTTCGAGTTTGCCTTCACCGCGTAGCAGACCAGGTGCGAGGGCGCCGCGGCCAGCGCCGCCGCGAAGGCGTCGTATTGCGCCTCGATGGCTGCGCGCGAATAGACGTAGACCGGCGAGCCGAAGCGCGCCGCTATGTCCTCCAGCGCCACCCCTTCGGCGCACAGCACGCCGTCACGGTAGTGGAATGCATCGGTCATGGCGTGCCGGCCAGGCCGGGCGGCGTCTCGGGTGGCAGGAACAACGGTCCCTTCTGGCCGCAGCCGGCGAGCAGCGCGACGCCGAGCAATGTCGAGAGTATGAGCAAGCGCACGGTGGGCGGTCCGGGAGAAATGGACCGCGATTATATAGCCAGCCCCTCGCGGATGGCATCGTCCCCCGCAAGGGCGGCGTTGATCGCGGCCTCCAGCCGCTGCCGGTGGCGCAGGTAGTCCACGGTCTGCAGCGGCGCCGCGCCGGGCGGCGCGAGCGCGCTCAGGTCGAGATCGGTGAGGTAGACCGGGTAGACGGCCGCCGCGCGGCGGCGCGCGAGGATGCAAGCGCCCAGGCGCGCGTGGAAGTCCGCGCCCAGCTCGCGCTGCGAAAAGGCCGCGCCGTCGCAGTACACCGTGAACAGCGGCTCGCCCTCGTGTGCCTCGGCGATGGCCTGCACCTCGAGAAAGGCGCCCGGACGGTAGCCCGGCGGCGCCGGCAGCTCCTGGGCGCTGTATTCCCCGCCGGCCGCGCGGCCCAGGCGGAAGAAGCGTGGCGGCTCGGTCGCGCGCGCTGCGGCGGGGTCGGCGCCGCCGCTGCCGCTGCCGTTCTGGCGATAACGCACCGATTCGAGAAACTGCGCGATCGCGCCGAGCAGCGTGCCTTCGCGCGCGCCGGCGTACTCGGCGTGCAGGAAGGAGCCGTGCTCGTCGATGATGGTGACCGCGATGCCCTCGGCACGCGACTCGCTGAATACGCTGCAGCGCCAGGGTGTCATGCGCGCGGCGATCGCCGGCAGCGGCGTGCGCTCCAGCGCGTGGCGGTCGATCGCGAGCGCGGACCACCCGCTCTGCGGTTCGCCGAGGATCCCGTACAGCGCCGCCAGGCCGTCGGCGCTGGCGCTGCTGCTGGCGCCGCGTCGCTGCTGCAGCACGTGCAGCTGGTTGCGGATCTCCAGCACGTAGCGGGCGTTACTCCCGCCGCGCTCGCGGTGGAAATGGCGCGCCAGGTCGGCGAACACTTCTCCCATGCGGGTCGCGATCGGCTCGGCGCGGCTGGGACAGAAACAGCGCACCGCGACGCGCAGCCCCGCGTTGGCCTGTGCCAGCGACACGAAGTCGCGCAGGCAGCGCAACAGGCCCTCGACGCCGCAATGGCGCGCGCTGACCAGTTCGCCCCAGCTGTTGCGTGCCACGGTCTCGACATTGAGCACCAGGTTTTCGCGCAGCGCACTGTAGCCCAGCGAATCGATGCGGTTGCTGACGCGCTGCAGCCCCTGTTCGCGCGCCACGCGCATCGGGTCGGCCGCCACGTTCACGAACACCAGCAGGTCCGTGACCTGCGCGCCGCTCGCGAAGGCCTCGTCGACCGGCGTCACGTCCGCGTGCTCGCCCAGCACGTGCTCGCGCAGTTCGCGCAGCATGCCTTGCACCTCGCCCGCGTTCAGGCCGTCGGCGCGTTCGCGCACCGCGATGCGCGTGCGCTCGCCGATCACGCCGTTGACGATGCACCAGCACAGCAGCTCGCTCAGGCTGCCTGCCTGCTTGAGCGTGCGCCCGGCCGGGGCGCCGCCCGCGCGCACGAACCCCGCCCACGCCGCCCACAGCGCCGCTGCCCCGTCGCCCGCGCGCAGCGCGCCGATGCTGAGCTCGTTCTCGGTGACGTTGACCGCGCGGCCCGGGTTCACGGCGTCGATCTTGCCGGCCTTGCGTTCGTAGGCCGCGTAGAGCCTGCGGCCGAGTATGCTGAATTCGCGCGCGTCGATGGCGCGCGCCGCGTCGCCGCGGCGCGCGAACTCGGACAGGAAGCGGTAGCTGGCGGTGAGCTCCTTCACGAGTTCGTTGCGCTCGGCCTCCACGTCCCCGATCTTCCACTGCGAGCGCGAGTCGAGCAGCACGAGCTTGTTGCGGTCCCAGCCCCACTCGGCGACCAGGCGCTCCATCAGCAGGCGCTGCCACGAGGGCTTGCCGGCGCGCGGCGGCTGCGACAGCTTCTTGCCGGCCTTGTAGTACAGGCACCGGCGCACGATCTCTAGGCGCGCGGGTTGCTCGTGCGCCAGCAGGTGGCGCTCGATGCGGCGGTAGACCATCACGTAGGGGTCGAGCTCGTCGATGTCGTCCAGCCCGGCGCAGACCGCGCGCTTGTAGTCGGCGCTGAGGCAGGCGGCCGCGGGATGATCGGCCGCGTAGACCTCGAACAGCAGCAGCTTCAGCACCGATTTGTACGGCGACTCGATGGCCTTGTAGAGCTGCCAGATGCCCGCCCCCAGGAACTCGCCCGCCGGCAGCCCGGCGATACCGCCGAAATCCACCAGTCCGGCGCGACCCGCGTAGCGCTTGCGCACCAGGCGGCTGCAGTACTCCTCGTAGTGCTGCTCCTGCTGCGGCGGTATCAGCCACCACGCCGGCAGGCGCCCGGCGAGCAGGATGGCGGTGCGGTAGAACTCGTCGAGCAGCAGGTAGTGCTGTGCCGTTCCGCAGTTCTCGCCGGTCAGCGCGTCGCGCTGGCCACGCTTGAATTTCTCGCCGTTCATCAGGAACAGGTGGGCTTCCAGCCCGATGCCGGCCGCCCATTGCTGCAGCAGCGCGGCCTTGCGCGCGAGCAGCGCCAGCTCCCCGGCGCCCAGCTCCTCCGGGTAGCAGATCCAGATATCGAGGTCGCTGCCGTCGGAGTGCCCCAGCGTGCCCGAGCTGCCCATCAGGTAGACCGCGTGCAGGCACGGTTCCGGCGTGCCCTGGCGTTGCGCGTTGAAGCTGATCGCCAGGCGCGCCGCGAGCGCGAGCTCCGTGGCCGATGGCTTGTAGCCGCTGATGCCGCAGGGTGTGTGCTGCGAGATGTAGCCGGGCAGGGCGGGGTGGTTCAGGTGCAGCAGCAGCGGCAGCAGGTCGAGGAACTGGCGGTGGCGCGGCGCCAGCATGCCGCGCACGCGCTCCAGGCGCGCGGCGCTGATCGCGCGAAAGCGCGCAAGCAGCTGGCGCAACTGCTTGCGGTCTATGCCTTCGTCGGGGGGTGTGGTGGCGGCAGGCGTGGGCATGCCGCCAAGTATAGCGGGCCGACGCGCCGGCTCAGGGCGCGCGCCGCGCGGCGAGGCGCGCGCGCGCCGCGACCGCCGCTTGCGCGACCTGGCGTGGCGCGGTGCCGCCGATGTGGTCGCGGGCGCTCACCGAGCCTTCCAGGCTCAGTACCTCGAACACGTCGGCCTCGATCGCCGCGCTGAAGCCTCGCAGCGTGTCGAGCGCCATGTCCGCGAGGTCCGTGCGCGTCGCCACGCCCGCGGCGACCGCCTTGCCGACGACCTCGTGCGCGTCGCGAAACGGCATGCCCTTGCGCACCAGGTAGTCGGCGAGATCGGTTGCGGTCGCGAAGCCGCGGCGCGCGGCCTCGCGCATGGTGGCTTCGTTCACGGTCAGCGCCGGCATCATGTCGGCGAAGGCGTGCAGCGAGTCGCGCACCGTGTCGATGGTGTCGAACAGCGGCTCCTTGTCTTCCTGGTTGTCCTTGTTGTAAGCCAGCGGCTGCGACTTCATCAGCATCAGCAGGCTCACCAGGTGGCCGGTCACTCGCCCGCTCTTGCCGCGCACCAGTTCCGGCACGTCGGGGTTCTTCTTCTGCGGCATGATCGAGGAGCCGGTGCAGAAGCGGTCGGGCAGGTTCACGAAACCGAACTGCGCCGAGGTCCACAGCACCAGTTCCTCGCTGAATCGCGAGAGGTGCGTCATCAGCAGCGCGGCGAAGGCGCAGAACTCGATCGCGAAGTCGCGATCCGCGACCGAATCGAGGCTGTTGCGCGTGGGCGCGGTGAAGCCGAGCTCGGCCGCGGTGAACTCGCGGTCGATCGGGTAGCTGGTGCCGGCGAGAGCCGCGGCGCCGAGCGGCGAGACGTTCATGCGCGCGCGGCAGTCGAGGAGCCGCGCGTGGTCGCGCTCCAGCATCTCGTTCCACGCCAGCATGTGGTGGCCGAAGGTCACGGGCTGCGCGGTCTGCAGGTGCGTGAAGCCCGGCATGATGGCCGCGGCCTCGCGCGCGGCGAGATCGACCAGCCCCTGCTGCAGGCGCGTGAGCTCGGCGGCGATGGCGTCGATCTCGTCGCGCAGGTAAAGGCGCACGTCGGTCGCGACCTGGTCGTTGCGCGAGCGGCCGGTGTGCAGCTTCTTGCCCGCGACGCCGATGCGCGCGGTGAGGCGCGCCTCGATGTTCATGTGCACGTCCTCGAGCTCGACGCTCCATTGGAAGCGACCTTCCTCGATCTCGAGGCGGATCTCGCCGAGGCCCGCGACGATCGCCGCGTGCTCCTCGGAGTCGAGCAGCCCGGCGCGCGCCAGCATCGCGGCGTGGGCCAGCGAACCGCGGATGTCGTGCAGCGCGAGGCGGCGGTCGAAGTCCACCGAGGCGGTGAAGCGCTGCACGAAGGCATCGGTGCTCTCGCTGAACCGGCCGCCCCAGAGGGTGGAAGTCTGCTGCTTTTCCATGGTTTTCCTTGATCGCGGGCGCAAGCGGGCGGCGATTATAGCAGCAGCCCCGCAGCCTGCCGCGGCGCCGGCCACCGACCCCGTGGCGCCGCCCGGGCAGCCCGCTGGCACACGCGCGCGATGCGCCCGGGATTGCGCGCGCCGGCAAGGGTACAATCGGCACGGCCCCGCGTTGCCCTCGCGTGCGGGGCCCGCTTTCGATCCACTCACCACGGGGCGCACATGACCACGATTCGAGCCATGCTGGAGATGGTTCCCCGCCTCGGACATCGCATGCAGCGTCTGATGCGGCCGGCGTCGCGCCTGATCGACACCTCTGCCGCCAGTTCCGTGCCCGCCGGTACGCTGATCTATCGCTGCAACGTGTGCTCCTCGACGTGCTCGATTCCCGTTGCGGCGCTGGAGCGCGACGGCGGGCACTGCGCCGTATGCGATTCGAACGTGCGCTTTCGCAGCCTGGTCCACCTGCTCTCGCTCAGGCTGTTCGGCCGTTCACTGGCGATTTCCGCGTTTCCCGAGGAGGCAAGGCACCTTCGCGGCATCGGCATGAGCGACACCGGTCGCTACGCGGAACTGCTCGCGCAAAGGACGGGCTACACGAACACCTTCTATCACAAGGCGCCGCGGCTCGACATCCAGCACCCCGCATCCGGGTATCTTGGGGCCCAGGACTTCGTGATCAGCTCCGACGCGTTCGAGCACGTCGTGCCGCCGGTCGCGACGGCGTTGACCAACC